>CALVKK010000051.1 GCA_944332645.1 uncultured Bacilli bacterium | reverse complement strand
AAAACATTTGTAGATATAAATACTATAGAAAATCCTATTATTGCCGCTCATTATTGGACAATGAACAGATATAGTTCGTCTTACGTTCGTACTGTTAGCTATAATGGCAATATGGAAAACACTCTTTCGACAAATAATGGTGGCATTCGTTCAGTAATATACTTAAAGTCTAATTTAACCTTTACTGGAGGTAAAGGTACTGCTCAAAATCCTTATACATTGAATTAGATACTAATCTGTAAAAAACAATTTATGAGTTTAAATTTATAAATTGTTTTTTTTATTTGAATTATTAAAAAATTAATAAAATAATAATTAATTCTAAAATAAATAAATATTAATATATAAAAGCATTGAAAATTATATCATATTTTGGTATAATTTTTATATGAAATATAGAATCGATGATATTGATTATGATGTTATAATTGAGAAAAAAAATAATAAAAACACATACATTCGGATAAAAGAAGATAATAGTATATATATTACAACCAATTATTTTAGTAGTAAAAGTTATTTAAAAAAACTTTTAGATAATAATTATTTGACATTGAAAAAAATGATTGATAAGAATAAGTTAAAACAAGAAAAAAATAATCATTTTTATTTTTTAGGAAAGAAATATGATATTATTATTGTACCAACCTTTGATATTGAAATATGTGAAGATAAGATATTTGTGAAAAGTATGGATTATTTAAATAAATGGTTAAAAAAACAGATTGAACAAATTTATAAAGAGCGATTAGATTATATTTATAGTTTATATAACGAAGATATTCCATATCCTAAATTAAGAATCAGAAAAATGAAAACTAGGTGGGGTGTTTGTAACCATAAAGACAATATTGTTACCTTGAATAGTGAATTGATAAAGTATGGGATTAAACAAATTGATTATGTAATTATTCATGAACTTAGTCATTTTATTTATTTTGATCATTCAAAGAATTTTTGGTTACAGGTAGCTAAATATTGTAAAGATTATAAAAATATAAGAAAAACTTTAAAAGAAGGTTAAATATGAAGAAATTATTATTTTTAGTGATATTATTAGTTGGTTGTAGTAAATCAAATGTCTATGATATGTATGTAGAAAAATTGAAAAATGATGAGAATATATCCCGAGATATTCCTTTTAATATTCAATTTAACATTGATAATGTGAATGATAATAGAATAATTTATCAAGTTATTATTGATGAACCTAAAGTTGAAGCGACTAATGTTAAAGCATTGGTTATTCATGATGTTAAAACGAAAGATATATTTCCTAGTGTTGGAATAGTTGATGAGCCAATAGATTTACAAAAAGAAAAGGGAATTATTTTAATAGGCTATGTTGATCAAACTGATGATATAAACTTTAAATTATTAATTGAGACAGAAGATAATCAATATATTTATGAATACAATTATTGACAATTATTGCTTTAATTATTTGTTATCATGATTTTGGTGATAATATGAAAGTAAAAATATTTGATGAAGGACATGAAAAAGATTTAGAAGATAGTGTCAATAAATTTTTAGAAGAATGTAATGATGTAATTGATATAAAGTACCAAGTAGCTATAAGCATTGTTGGTGAAGAACAATTATATTGCTTTTCGGCTATGATAGTATATGGGAAGTGATGAAATTTGAAAAGAAACACCTTTGTAGAAGGCGCGATGATATCGACGATTGGTATCATTTTGTGCAAAATATTAGGAATAATTTATGTTATTCCTTTTAGAGCGATAATTGGAACAAAAGGAGCTATTTTATACAGTTATGCTTATACAATATATGCAGTTTTTGCTTCATTATCCTCAACTGGTATTCCTAGTGCTATGGCAAAAGCAGTTAGTGAATATAACACTTTAGGATATTATGATGCTCAAGAAAGAGCGTATAAAATTGGTAAATATATCATCGTTGGCATCGGTTTGATTTGTTTTGTTATTCTGTTTGCTTTTGCCCCTAATATTGCTTATCTAATAATTGGTGATATCGAGGGTGGTAATACTATAGAAGATATAACATTCGTAATTAGGGTTATATCTACGGCTTTGTTATTTATTCCGATTTTAAGTGTTAGTAAAGGTTATGTACAAGGACATCGTATGATGACCGTTCCAGCTTTAGCTAATGTTATTGAACAGTTAGTCAGAGTAATTGTTATTGTTGGTGGTAGTTATTTAACTTTAAAAGTTTTTCATTTATCTATTACAACAGCTGTAGGCGTAGCTACATTTGGAGCAACTGCTGGAGCTATAGCCGCTTATTTATATATAATTGACAAAATGAACAAAAATCGTGAAATTTTAAAGCGTGATGAAAAACCAACAAAGGCCGAAAGCAAATTGACTAATAAAGTAATTTTAAAAAGAATCGTAATTTATTCATTACCATTTATCTTAATTGAATTTATCAGATCAATTTATAACACTGTCGATGTATTTACTATTGTAAAGGGATTGGTTGGTTTAGGATATAACGTTACTTTAGCAGAAAATATTTTAAGCATTATAACAACATGGGGTTCAAAATTAAATATGATTATTTTATCAATAACATTTGGTATTACGATGAGCATTATTCCTAATATTGTTAGTAGTGCTACTTTAAAAGATCATCAAGGTGTTTCACGTAAAATAAATCAAGCGTTAAAAATAATATGGTTTATAGCGTTACCGATGACTATAGGTGTATGGTTTTTATCTAGTAGCATTTGGACAGTTTTTTATGGTTATGATGCTTTAAGTATCGATGTGTTTAGTTTCTTTATTTTACAATCGCTTATTAATTCTTTCTTTTATGTTTTGGTTGATACTACTAATGCTTTAGATAATCCTAAAGTAGCTTTAGGAACTTTATTGGGTAGCTTTATTTTAAAGGCTATTTTAAATGTTCCTATGATGCATTTTGTACATTTTTTAGGATTTGAAGCTTATTACGGAACTATCGTAACGACAATGCTTGTTCAAGGATTAGCTGTTGTCTATTTACTTTATAAGTTGAAAAAAACTTATAAAATTAGTTATCGTAGTAGTATTAAACCTGCCATTAAAATATTATTAATTAATGGTATAATGTTATTAAGTTTGATGATAGTAAGATTATTTTTAGGACAGTTTCCAACTACCAGATGGTGGTCATTACTGGAAATAATTATTTATGCTTTAATTGGTGTGGTAATCTATTTTGTTTTGTCATTTAAAAATAATGTGTTTAATGAAGTATTTGGGGAAGAGTTTGTCAATAAGATAACAAAAAAATTAAAGAGGTGATATGATGAAAATTTTGGTAACTGGTGGATGTGGTTATATTGGTAGTCATACTTGTTGTGAACTTTTAGAAAATGGTTATGATGTGGTTATAATTGATAATTTGTGTAATTCTAAAGAAGAAGTAGTTGGTATAATTAAAGATATTACTAAAAAAGATTTAAAATTTTATAAAGGTGATGTTTGCGATGCAGAATTAGTTGATAAGGTATTTAACGATGAAAAAATTGATGCCGTAATTCATTTTGCCGGACTTAAAGCCGTTGGGGAAAGTGTTAATAAACCACTTTTGTATTATCGTAATAATATTGATTCGACTTTGACTCTTCTAGAAGTAATGAGTAAATATAATTGTAAAAAAATTGTTTTTTCTTCCAGTGCGACTGTTTATGGTAGCCCAGATAGATTACCTATAAAAGAGGATTTTCCATTGAAAACAACTAATCCTTATGGTTCAACTAAATTATATATTGAAGGCATTTTAAAAGATTTGTATATTTCTGATCCTAATTGGTCGATTGCAATATTGCGTTATTTTAATCCGATTGGTGCTCATGAAAGTGGTCTATTGGGAGAAAATCCTAATGATATACCTAACAATTTGATGCCATATATTGTTAAGGTGGCAGTTGGTGAATTAGAACAATTAAATATATTTGGCGATGATTATGATACTAAGGATGGTACAGGGGTTCGTGATTATATTCATGTAGTTGATCTTGCTAAAGGTCATATTAAAGCTCTTGACTACATCAATAGTAATAAAGGAATTGATTTTTATAATTTAGGAACAGGTAATGGCTATAGTGTTTTAGAGTTAGTTAAAACATTTGAAAAAGTCAATAATGTTAGCGTAAATTATAAAATAGTTGGAAGACGACCAGGCGATGTAGCTAGTTGTTATGCAGATTGTTCTTATGCATTTAAAAAATTAGGATGGAAGGCTGAAAAAAATATTGACAATATGTGTAAAGATTCATATAAATATGTTACAAAATGTAACAAAAACAGATAATAATTTGATATAATTTGTATTAGAGTAGAAGTTAATAAAAAAGGAGTGATATTTTTGAAAAAGTTTTTATTTCTATTAGTTGGTTTAGTATTATTAACTGGATGTGGGATGAAAGGTGGGTATGATTTAGTTATCAAGAGTGACAAAACACTAGATTTTAGCTTCTTTGTGGCTTATGATGACGAAATGATTCAAGCTTTAATGTTAACGCAAAGTGGTGGGGAAGAAGTTCCTACCTATTCTGATGATGATATTTGGAATTTTTTGGAATCTATGAATGGTGAAGCACCAGAAGGGTATACTATGGAAAGATATGACCAGGATGGTTATAGAGGCTTTAAATATGAAGCTACTAATATTGGTAATATTGATGAAGTAACTGGTGAAGGAACCCCTATTGATATTATTGATATGGATTCTAGTACAGATGATATGATAATGTTTACTAAAAATGGTAATAATTACGTATCTAATATAGTTTATTCACCAATTAGTGAAGCTGAAGGTCAAGAAGCTAGCATTGAGATTCAATTTACTGTAACATTGCCAACAAAACCAATTAGTCATAATGCAACTACTGTTTCTGATGATGGTAAAACATTAACTTGGAATTTAAATGGTACTGAATCTGGTACTATTGATTTTGAGTTTAACTTTTCTAGTTTTCCAATTTTAATGGTATCTTTAATTGGCGGAGGAATTCTACTATTAGCTATTATAATTGTTATTATAATTGTTAAAAAATCTAAGAGAAAAAAACAAAACACATATAACAACGTGACTGACAATCAACCGCAAATTTCTTCTAATGGTTCTATAGATACTACGAAAACAGTTGAGAGACCTAGTGCAAGTACTTGGTCAACACAATCTGAAGTTCAATCTGTTATACAGCCAAGCATGAATCAACCACAGGCAGGTTTAAGTGAACAACCAAGCATGAATCAACCACAACCAGGTTTGAGTGAACAGCCAAGTATGAATCAACCACAGGCAGGTTTAAGTGAACAACCAAGCATGAATCAACCACATCCAGGTTTAAGTGAACAACCAAGTATGAATCAACCACAACCAGGTTTAAGTGAACAACCAAGCATGAATCAACCACAACCAGGTTTAAGTGAACAGCCAAGCATGAATCGACCACAACCAGGTTTAAGTGAACAACCAAACATGAATCAACCACAACCAGGTTTAAGTGAACAACCAAGCATGAATCAACTACATCCAGGTTTAAGTGAACAACCAAGCATGAATCAACCACAACCAGGTTTAAGTGAACAACCAAGTATGAATCAACCAGAATCACCAAGCACATTTTTAAATCAGCAAAGTTCTACACCACAAACAACTATAATGTCAGTTGATGATTTATTAAAATCTACTCCAAGTGATAATCAAAACAATCAATAATTAATAGGATGAGACGATGTTTCATTCTTTTTTAATATAATGATTTTAAAGTTTTTAAAGTAAAGTGTAAATAATTTAAAAAGATTAATATAAGTGCTGTTAAAAGTGTATTTTACAAAAGTAATTATGGGACAATAAAAAAATTAGAAAAATATAATCTTAAGAAAGATAGCACAAACTAATAATTATTTCTTGTTTTGGTATGCAAAGCTTAAATAATTATAAAATTTAATTAAGATTATTAAAATCATATTTAAAACATATATTTAAGTGGGTGAGTATATGTTTTTTAAAAATATTCATGTAAGAATTAAAATAATAACGGGTATAATTTTTTTTCTATTTGCTCTAATAATAGGCAAGGTTTTTTACATTCAAGTTTTTTCCTACGAAAAATTAAATAATTATGCAACTAGTTTATGGAGTAGAAATTTACCGATTGAAGCTAATCGCGGTAAAATATATGATCGTAATGGGATTGTTTTAGCTGATAATGTGACAACCACCTCATTAGTTTTAATACCTAATCAAATAACTGATAAAGAAAAAACAGCTGAATTGATTGCACCGATTTTAGGTATCAGTTATGAAGATATGTACGAACATGTTAGTAAAAAAACATCGATTGAAAGAGTTCACCCTGAAGGAAGAAGATTAGATTATGAAACAGCTGATCAAATTAGTGAATTGGAATTACCAGGCGTTTATTTACTAAAAGAGAGTAAGCGGTACTATCCATATGGTGAGTTATTATCACATACATTAGGTTTTGTAGGAATTGATAATCAAGGATTATCAGGCTTGGAACTTATATATGATGAATATTTAACTGGTAGTTATGGTGCGATAAAATATTTTAGTGATGCGAAAGGAAACAAATTACAATTATCAGAAATATATGAACAACCACAAGATGGTATAAATATATATTTAACGATTGATTATAATATTCAAATAGCTTTAGAAAGAGAATTAGATAATGCTATTAGTAAGTATAATCCTGATCAAGCTTTAGGGATAGTTATGAATCCTAAGACAGGTGAAATATTAGCAATGGCGTCGCGTCCTGCTTTTGATCCAAGTAATTATGAAGATTATAGTACAGAAATTATCAATCGTAACTTGCCGATTTGGATGACATACGAGCCAGGAAGTACATTTAAAATAATTACTTTAGCTACGGCATTAGAAGAAAATTTAGTTAATTTAGAGGAAGAACATTTTTACGATGGAGGAGCAGTAACGGTAGGTGGAGCAACAATTCATTGTTGGAAACATGGTGGACATGGTGATCAAACATTCTTGCAGGTTGTTGAAAATTCTTGCAATCCGGGATTTGTAGATTTGGGATTAAAATTAGGTAAAGATGTTTTGTTTGATTATATTGATAAATTTGGATTTGGTAGTATAACAGGTGTTGATTTAAATGGTGAAGCAAATGGTATAATATTCGATAAAGATAAAATAGGAGATTTAGAGTTAGCCACAACTGCTTTTGGCCAAGGTGTGTCAGTTACTCCAATACAACAAGTAACAGCTGTTAGTGCAGCAATAAATGGTGGTACTTTATATACTCCATATATAGTCAAGAGTTTAAATGAACCTGAAACTAATAGTGTTATTGTTAATTATGAGCCACAAATAGTTAGAAAAGTAATCAGCGAAAATACCAGCGCGCAAGTAAGGTATGCTTTGGAAAGTGTCGTTGCTAATGGAACAGGAAGGAATGCATATATTTCTAACTATCGAGTAGGAGGAAAAACAGGTACTGCTCAAAAAGTACAAGACGGTAAGTATTTAGTTGGTAATTATATAACCTCATTTATGGGTTTTTTACCAGCAGATGATCCAGAAGTTGTTGTTTATGTTGCGATTGATAATGCTAAAGGAGTTACTCAATATGGTGGTACTATTGCAGCACCTATCGCTAAGAATGTTTTAAACTCAGCTATTTCAGCATTGGGAATAGAAGAAAGATATGATGGAATGAATAAGGAATATAATTATGGCGATAAGAGATATTATACTGTCAGTAATGTCGTTGGTATGGAAACAAAAGAAGCAATTAGCAATTTAAAACCTTTTAAAGTTGAATTTAGTGGTAGTGGTAGTAAAGTAATATATCAGTCACCTAGTGTTGGTAGTTACATTCAAGAAGGTTCGGTAGTAAGATTAATGTTAGGAGATGAGTAAATGTTGATACTTACAAAAGCGGCTTTTGTTATGATGGTTAGTTTTATTTTATCTTTGATATTTGGATAT
>CALVKK010000050.1 GCA_944332645.1 uncultured Bacilli bacterium | reverse complement strand
CGGTAACTTATATTGAAAAAGAAGACATAGGTTTATTACCACAATATAATTTATCAGTAGAAGGACAATCATTATCATTTGAAGTAGTTAAGATTAGTGATGAATTTTATATCGATAATGATAACATCTTTTATCAAGTCGTCTTAGATTTCGATTTAAAAGAAAGTCAACTGATCGAAAACAACATTATCAATATCGTTTTTGAAAAACCAGAAACGACAATTTACGAAGAAATAAGAAAGGGTTTAAAATTATGAAAAAAATAGAAACAGAAGAATTAAAAAAAGTATCTGGCGGTGGGATAGGATTAGCGTTGTTTATTGGTGCTTGCGTTATTTTCGCAATCGGAGTAATCGACGGTTATATTAGACCACTAAAATGTAATTAGGAGGTGAACAATGTTAGAAAAAGAAGAATTATTGCAGATTGTTGGTGGTATTAATATAACAGGCACTTTGATTAACGCTCTATATAAAGGAATTAATACTATCATGGATATTGGTCGTAGTTTAGGTAGTGCGATAAGACGCGCTATTGGAGGTATGATGTGTCCACTTTAATTCGTAAAAATTATAAGGCAATTCTGATTGGTGGCTTAGTTTTACTATTATTACCACTTTTCCCGATATGTGTTGATATAATTTTTAAAAGTGGAAATATCATTGGAACGACAATAAGGTGTTTAAGTTCGTGTTCTCTATAAAAGTCAAGATAGTGTAAACTATATATTGTTTTTTAGAAAATATATTGCTTAAAAAAAATTTTATTGTTATAATAGATTCAAAGAGGAGTGAATTTTAAATGAATAATAAAGTTTTAAAAGTTTTAGCGATTATATTTGCCATATGTACTGTTGCTTTGATTGGCTATATAGTATATGATAAGGTCATCAAAGAACAACCTAGTGTTGAAAATCCTGATAAACCGGGCGATCAACAAAAACCAGAAGATCCTACCGAACCAGAAACACCTGATAAAGTAGAAGAAATAAGTTTAAGTGATGTTGCAGTTAAAGATCTAATTGATAAATATTCTTTATATGGTTATAATAATTCATGGGAAATTTATACCGATAAAAACGTTACTGAAGATTATATACCTAATGACTTTATTCTTGGTTATGCTGGTGCTAAACTTTCTGCTAACTGGGATGAGTATATATCCGGACCATATGATGTAACAGATGGCAGTGGGTGTAGTGTGAAACTTGCAATTCCACAATCAGTACTAGATGGATATGTTGAATACTACTTTGGCGATGTTACGTATAAACATGAAACATTCAAACCATTTAGTTACACTACTGGCGAATGGGTAAGCGATCCGGTTACATATGTTCCTAATCAATACAGCTTTTGTATTGATCAAGGAGGCGGTGGATTTTACAGTTATGCGTTTGGTAATCCATATAAAGCTGAAACGATTAATGATGGCGAAAAATTAAATATTTATGTTAAAACTATCTTCGTTAATGAAGATGAAGATGCTTCTGGCAAAAGTATATACAAAATTTACCGTGATTATAATTCTTATATTAATGAAGATGCAGATGGGTTGCTATATAGAGGAACTGGTTTAAATCATGAAAGTTATATAGATAAAAACATTGATAAGCTTAATGGCAGTAGTTATGTTTATACTTTTAAAAAACAGAGTGATGGCTATTATTTAAGTGGCTTTAAACAAGTAGATTAAAATTTAATCAATTTAGATAAAGCTTATAAATAGGCACACTATGCTGTCAAAATTAGCAATAGTTAAATGTTAAGAAGTTAGGCATAAATAGATCAAAAAGAATAAAATAAGCATTCTTTTTGATTTTTTTCTATATAATTTAATAAAAAGAGTTGTAAAATAAAGAAAAAAGTGCTATAATGTCAGGTAGTTATGTGGAAGGAGGGATCATATGTCTAAAGTTGTTGTCAAAAATGGCAATGTTGATAGTGCACTAAAAATGTTTAAACAAAAAAATGTCAAAGATGGCCTCCTAAAAGAAGTAAGAAAAAGAGAACATTATAGTAAACCAGGAGAAAGAAGAAGAGAAGCAAAAAAGGAAGCAATTAAAAATAGTCGTCGTCGTGAGAAAAATTATAATTAAGCCAAATGGGCTTTTTTATTAAATAGAAAGGATAAAAAGATTATGAGAGAAAAAATAATGATTGATTTAAAAAATGCTATGAAAAACCAAAATAAGGAATTACTTAATGTAATCAGAATGGTTAAGGGAGCAATTCAGTTGGAAGAAATCAGTAAAAAAAGAGAATTAACAGATGAGGAAATGGTTTCAGTAATTGCTAAACAAATCAAAACACGAAAAGAAACAATTGCTGATTTGGAAAAAAGTGATCGCAGTGATTTGATTAAGCAGACCCAAAGAGAAATTGATATTTTAGAAAGATACATGCCAGCGATGATGACTGAAAAGGAAATTAATCAAACTATTGACAGTGTATTTTCTGAAGTAAATCCTGCTAGTTCAGCCGATATTGGTAAAGTAATGGGAAAAATTTCACCATTGTTAAAAGGTAAAGCTGATATGGCACTAGTCAATAAATTGGTAAAAGAAAAACTAAATAGTTTAGAATAAAGCAATTTATATTATTTTAAATTGCTTTTTAAATGTTAAAAAATTTACTATTTGACCCTATAAGTGATATAATATTAATGGTGATAAAAATGTATGATAATAAAAAAATGTTTATCTTAGGGATGGCTAGATCTGGTTATGAGGTAGCTAAATTATTAGCTAGACATAACTGCTCAATTTTGATTACTGATATGAAAGAACAAGACCAAGATAAAGTTGACGAATTAAGAGAATTAGGTATTAACCTAATTGTCACTGATGTACCAGAAGAACTATTAGACAATAGTTTTGATTATGTAGTTAAAAATCCGGGAATAAAGGTAGATCATAAAGTTTGCTTAAAGGCTGAAAAATTAAATATACCTGTTATAAACGAGTTGGAGGTGGCTTATCATTATTTACCTAAAAACACCAAAATAATAGCAATTACAGGAAGCAATGGTAAAACCACAACTACAACTTTAACTTATGAAATATTAAGGGAGGCTAATTTACCAGTTCATTTAGGTGGTAATATTGGTTTTCCAATGAGTTCATTAATAGATAAATTAAAGGAAAATGAAATAATCGTCATTGAATTATCAGCGCAACAATTACATGATTTTTACGATTTCAAAACAGATATTGCTATTTTAACTAATCTAACGCCAGTTCATTTAGATCATTTTAAAACTTACGATAATTATCAAAGATGCAAAAAGAAGATTTTTAATCATCATACTGCTGATGATTTAGCTATCTTAAATGGCAATGATGAGGATGTTATTAATTTAACTAATGATATTAAATCTAAAAAAGTATATTTTTCAGCTTATAAAGATTGCGAGATTTGTATTAAAAATGAAGCGATCTATTATCATGAAGAAATAATAAAACTGGATGATATCAGAGTAAAAGGAAATCATAATTATGAAAACATTATGTGTGCGATTGTCGTTGCTAAACAGTTTAACGTTTCCAGTGAAGTTATTAAAGAAGTTTTAAATAAATTTTCGGGAGTAGAACATCGGCTAGAATTTGTAAAAAAAGTAGCAGATAGGGAGTTTTATAATGATTCTAAAGCAACTAATGTTACTTCCACTATAACAGCATTGAACTCATTTAATAAACCGACAATTTTATTACTTGGCGGATTAGATAGAGGACATTCATTTGATGAGTTATTGCCTCATATGAAAAACGTTAAATTAGTTGTTTGTTATGGTCAAACTAAAGAGCGAATCAAGGAATTTTGCGATACCAATAAGATAGAGTGCTATCAAAAGGACAATTTGGCAGATTCGACTAAACTAGCTTATAATTTGTCATCTTCAGGTGATGTAATCTTGTTAAGTCCTGCTTGTGCATCTTGGGATCAATATGAAAAATTCGAAGATCGTGGCGATGATTTTAAGAGAGTTGTTGAGGAATTGAAATGATAATTAAAAGTAAAGGAATTGTTAATGGGACAATCGATGATAAATATGGTAAAAGAGGTAGTATGAATTTATCAATACCATTAGAATTTAGCGAGTATCCCAACAATACTAAATGTTTTGCGGTTATTGTCGAGGATTTTGATGCAATACCAGTTTGCGGTCACGATTTTGTTCATTGGTTAGTCGCTAATTTAGATAAACCATATCTAGAAGAAAATGCTAGTTTAAATGAGCATAACTTCATCGAAGGAAAAAACGATTTTAATCGCAATAACTATGGAGGTATGGCTCCACCTGATAGACCACACTATTATGATATAACGGTTTATGCTTTAGATTGTTTCTTAAAAATAGAAAATGGTTTTAGTTATCAAGAATTAAAAGATAAAATGGTTAGTCATGTGTTAGATAGTGCTAATATAAAGGGATTATATAGAAATTAAAAGGGTGATATAATGAAAATAAAAAATATAAAAGCAAGAGAAGTATTAGATTCAAGAGGAAATCCAACAGTTGAGG
Organism: uncultured Bacilli bacterium; assembly: GCA_944332645.1. Lineage (GTDB taxonomy): Bacteria > Bacillota_I > Bacilli_A > RF39 > UBA660 > Faecisoma. Next base: position 3,697 of record CALVKK010000050.1, on the reverse strand, counting down.
TTGATGTTATTTTAGAAAACGGCGTTTTAGGTAGAGCGATTGTACCTAGCGGTGCTTCAACAGGAAGTCGTGAAGCTTTAGAACTAAGAGATAATGATAATAGATATATGGGTAAAGGTGTTTTAAAAGCTGTCAATAATGTTAATACAATTATTCGAGAAAAATTGATTGGTATGGATGCTATGGATCAAGCATTAATCGATAAAACTTTGATCCAATTAGATGGAACTGAAAATAAATCTAATTTAGGTGCGAATGCTACTTTAGGCGTTTCGATGGCAGTGTTAAAAGCTGCTAGTATTACTAGTGGGAAACCATTATATCGCTATATCGGTAATGGAACAACTTTACCTAGACCGATGATGAATATTTTAAATGGTGGCGTTCATGCTGACAACAATTTAGATTTTCAGGAATTTATGATCATTCCTAATTCCTATACATTTAATGAAAGATTAAGAATCGGTGCTGAAGTATTTCATACATTAAAAAATGTTTTAAAGGAAAAAGGTTATAATACTAATGTCGGTGATGAAGGTGGTTTTGCTCCTAATTTAAAAAGTAATCGTGAAGCTTTGGATTTGATTGTTGAAGCAATCAAAAAAGCTAATTATATTCCTGGTGTTGATGTTAATATTGGACTTGATGTAGCTGCTAGCGAATTTTACGAAGATGGTATTTATAACTTAAAAGGTGAAGATAGGAAGTTAGATGTTAATCAATTAATTGACTTCTATAAAGAATTGTGCAAAGATTATCCAATTATTTCGATTGAAGATCCAGTCGATGAGAATGATTGGGATGGGTTTGTTAAAATCACTAAGGAATTGGGGGATAAACTTCAACTTGTAGGCGATGATTTATTTGTTACTAATAAGAAGTATTTACAATATGCTATTGATCACAAGGCTGGTAATGCTATTCTTTTAAAAGTTAATCAAATTGGAACAATAACTGAAACATTAGAAACAATCGAATTAGCTAAGAAAAACAATTATAAGACAATTATTTCTCACCGTAGTGGTGAAACAGAAGATACAACTATTGCTGATTTAGCAGTAGGTCTTGATTTAGGTCAAATTAAAACAGGATCATTATCTAGAACTGATCGCATTTGTAAATACAACCAATTACTTAGAATTGAAGAGGAATTATCGAACTAATTCCTTTTTTTGCTATCATTTTCTTTGATTATATGGTATAATCGTATAGTAGAGGGTGATTAGAATGACTAAAAAGAAAGTGCGGAAAGATGCTAAAAAAGACAATCATGCTAGAGTTGAGATATATGGAATTTTACTTATATTAGTAGCGATTATCGGTTGCTGTCGTTTTGGTATTCTAGCTGATGTAATTAGTGGCTTTGCTGGCTTTTTAGTTGGTGTTTTATGGTCTATTTTTTTGATTATCATAGGTATAATTGGTGGATATATGATTGTAAAGCGTCAAAAACCAGATTTGTTAACTTCTAAATTGGTCGGTTTATATATAATTATTTTAGGCGTATTATGTTTGTTTCATTTAGGGTATGTAAGGGAATTATCAACGGATAATAATATTGGTTATAGTATTGTTTTTGAAGAGACTTTTGAAAACCTCAATAATTTTATCGATGGTAATACTGATATTCAAGGCGGGGGAATGATTGGTGCTTTGTTAAGTGTTTCATTAGTCAAGTTGGTTTCTTTAAACGGAGCTAATATTGTAAGTATTGTTTTAATAATTTGTGGACTTATTATGTTTACTGGTATTACCATATATGATGTAATTAAATCATTGAAAAAAGGTGTTGAAAAAACAGTTAAAGAAACTATAAAACTAACTCATAAAGTTAAAGATAAAGAACATATTAAAAAAGTTGAAGATGAATATGATAAGGATGATAAAATTATTATTTCTAGTATGGATGAGTTAATTAATGAAGATAATAAAGACCTAGTTAAAGAGGAAATTGAAACGATCGAATTGGATGATATAAAAGAATTTAATCGTAATTATCAATTTCCACCTATAACTTTACTTAATAAACCATTTAAGAAAAGCAATAAAGAAAATCAAGATTCTATTAAAGATACAGTTAATATTTTGCAGACGGTTTTTCACGATTTTGGGGTTGAAGCCAAAGTTGTCACAATTAATATTGGTCCAGCAGTAACACAATATGAAATAGAAGTTAAAGCTGGCACTAAATTAAGTCGTATTGTTAGTTTAGATAAAGAATTAGCTTTAGCCTTAGCTGCTAAAAGTGTTCACATTCAAGCACCAATACCTGGCAAAAAAACTATTGGTATCGAAATACCTAATAAAACTGTTACTTCTGTAACAGTTAGGGAAATATTAGAATCCATTCCTAAAAGCTTAGAAGAATCTAAATTGTTAGTTACTTTAGGTAAAGATATTATGGGAAAACCAATTTATTGTGAAATTAACAAAACCCCACATTTATTGGTAGCAGGTGCTACTGGAAGTGGTAAATCTGTTTGTATTAACAGTATGTTGGTGTCGATATTAATGCGAACTAAACCTGAAGAAGTTCAATTAGTTTTAATTGATCCTAAGAAAGTTGAATTGTCAGTTTATAATGGAGCACCACATTTAAAAACACCGGTTGTAACGGATCCTAAAAAAGCAAATATTGTTTTAAAAAAAATAGTAGCTGAGATGGAACATCGTTATGATTTGTTTGAACAAAGTGGAACTAAGAATATTGCGGGATATAACGCTTATTTAGATAAAAAAAACAAAATGAAAGATGAATATGGTCAGATAAAGAAATTACCTTATATTGTCGTTATTATTGATGAACTAGCTGATCTTATGTTAGTAGCAGCCAAGGAAGTAGAAGAATCAATTATGCGCATTACTCAAATGGCAAGAGCTGCTGGCATTCATTTGATTGTCGCTACACAAAGACCTTCCACTGATGTAATTACTGGCGTTGTTAAAGCAAATATTCCATCACGAATTTCTTTTGCTGTTTCTTCAAGTATTGATTCTAGAACAATTTTAGATATGACAGGAGCAGAAAAATTGTTGGGTAAAGGCGATATGTTATTCTTGCCCCAAGGTGAAAATGTTCCAATCAGAGTTCAAGGAACGTTTGTATCTGATGAAGAGATTAAAGCAGTTGTCGATTTTACAGTTTCTCAACAAAAAGCACATTATGATGAAAGCTTAACTAATGAATCAGAAGATTTGAAAGGTGCTACTACAGGCGTTGATAAAGATGCTACTGAAGAACCGCTATATAATGAAATTGTTGAATTTGTTGTAACCCAAGGCAAGGCCAGTGCTTCATTATTACAAAGAAGATTTAGACTTGGATACAATCGTGCAGCTAGAGCAATCGATCTGTTAGAAGAAAGGGGAATAATTGGTCCCTCTAATGGCTCTAAACCTCGTGAAGTATTAGTAAAATTAGAAAATAAAGATGAGTAAAAGAAAAAGACTTTTCATAAATTGAGAAGTCTTTATATTTTTCGATATAATCCAATCGCTTTACCTAAAATTGTAACATTATCCATAATAAATGGTTCCATTGTATCATTTTCTGGTTGTAATCTAAAATGATCTTTTTCCTTATAGAAGGTTTTTAATGTTACTTCGTTTTCATCGGTCATAGCAACGACAATATCGCCATTATTAGCGGTATTTTTTCTTTCGACAATGACAATATCACCATCTAAAATTCCGGCAT
>CALVKK010000049.1 GCA_944332645.1 uncultured Bacilli bacterium | reverse complement strand
GTGGATTTGCTATCTATTAATGATTTAATAACTAAAGTAATTGCTCAAGTAATTGTGATTTTATCTAATTATATTTTTAGTAAAGTATTTGTTTTTAAAAATCAAATAAAGTAGGTGAAATATGAAAAAAATAATTAAAATATTATTAATCCTGTTGTTAGTAACTTTGGCAATTTTATTAATTGTTAAGATTATTAATAAAAACAAATTAAAGAACAAAGGATACAGTGAAAATCAAATAGAAAAAATTTATGATTTATCTTTTGACGTGAATATTATTTTGGAAAATGATTATTGTGATAAACTAGATGAAATATTAAATAGTGATTTTGATAAAAATAATCTGGCACAATATTTACAAGATTGTAAAAAGACAGATTCAGAAGAAATAATAGATCCTTTTGTTTTCGAATTGCAGCAAGAAAAATATTATATTCCTTATAATTTAGAACGTTATATTAAATATAAAGAAACAAATGATAAAACGGCTAAAGAAATAGTAACTGAGGTTAATTGTAACCTTGATAAAGAGTTTTATAATGACATAATAAAAACTGATTTAACTAAAGGTAATTTAATGCTGGTCAATAAATATTATTATGTAGATAATACTTATGAGCCAGATGACCCTATGACACTTAAACTTAATCAATATACATACTGGGAAGGATCTATTTTATCGCATGATGCTTACGTTGCCTTTACATCGATGGTCGATGATGCTAGTAAATTGGGTTATTCTTTAATTGATACATCAGCTTATCGTACTTATGAATATCAAAGTTATTTATACAATAAATATTTAGAGGAAAATGGTTTGGAATGGACTTTGAAATCTTCGGCAAAACCAGGGCATTCTGAACACCATACAGGTTTGGCCACTGATATAGTAAAAAAAGGTGTGTCTATGTATGATTTTGAAAATACTGAAGAGTTTGATTGGATTAAAAATAACGCTCATAAATACGGATTTATTTTAAGGTATCCAGAGGGCAAAGAATATTTGACAGGTTATAAATATGAGCCATGGCACTATCGATATGTTGGTGTTGATGCGGCAACATATATATATGAAGAAGATATAGTATTTGAGGAATATTATGCATATTTTTGTGAATACAAAAATGCTTGTCAATAAAAATTTCAATTATGTTCATAAAAAAATAGCAATACTTTATTAATTTGCTATTTTTTATAAGCTTAATATTATCTTGTTAATTCATTTTAACAAGCTTTTTTATATTCGCAGTAATAAGCGTAATATTCATCATAGGTTAAACCACTTTCTTTAACTTTTGTAGCTAAATCTTTTCCTATATAACGGTAATGCCAAGATTCATAACTATATCCAGTGATGTATTCCTTATCTTTTGGATATCTTAAAATAAATCCGTATTTATGAGCATTTTCTTGTAACCATTTGAATTCTTCAGTGTCTTCAAAATCATTTCCTTGAATATCATAAGTGACAATGTCTAGGGCTAAACCGGTTTGATGTTCAGAAAATCCTGGTCTTGATGCATAATCATCACCATATGTGGCATATTCTTCTTGTTGATCTTCAAGAGTGCGATAGGAAGAATTAACTAATAAAACTAAACCTTCTTTATTAGCAGCATTCCACATAGCCACATATTTATCATAAACTTCTTTTTTAGTCGAATGTCCTTCATAAGCATACCAATTACTAATTGAAACTATATCATCTGGTAAATAATCTTCCTTCAAGTAATGGAATTTATTGACTAGCATTTTGATGCCATCATCTAAGTTAGTTTCTTTAGTGTTAGTATACCATTCACTATCAGCTCCAACATTGACAATACTAATAATATCTTGAATATTGTCGGTTTTATTAGAATAAGCCAGGTATCTTTCTAAATTATTGGGAATATAATACTGCTCATTTATAATACTGGTTAATTTTTGATTATAATCTAGTGTTAATATTTTTTCAATATCATTTTCACTTAATTTTTCAATAATAATTGTTATTTCTTCTTTAGAATAACCTTTTTCTTTTAAATCTTTTTCAGTTTTATTAGTATTTTTAATTATCAGTATAATTCCAACAACAAGTAAAACAAATATCAAAACAAAAATTATTCTTTTGACTGTATTTCTGTCCGTTTTTATATTCATATATGCACCTAACTTTCTTAGTTTAAATTATACTACAATGAAAGTTCAATGTCTATAAATTATAAAAAAGTGACAATTTTTTCACATAAAATAAATCTATTAAGAAAACATGGTAAATTAATTATAATTAATAATTAAACTTAAATTTTATACATAAAATTGACAACATAAAAAAAATGGTATAGAATATTTTAAAATAAAATGATTTATTGTTTATTATTGAATAATGAGGCGGTTTTATGAATAATATAAAAGTGTTTTTAAGTGATTGTGATGGAGTATTAACAGATGCCGGTATGTACTATTTTGACAATGGATTAGAAGCAAAAAAATTCAATACTAGAGATGGTATGGCTTTTTCTATGTTGAAAAAAATGAATATTAAAATTGGAATTATAACCGGTGAAACGACAAAAATAGTTGAAAATAGAGCTAATAAATTAAAAATGGATATTTTATATATGGGAGCATTAAACAAAAAGGAAATCGTAGATAAAATTTGTAATGATGATAATATAAGTTATGAAAATATACTTTATGTTGGTGATGATATAAATGATATAGAAGTTTTAAAAATAGTTGGTTTTTCATGTTGCCCTAATGACGCGTGTAAAGAAGTAAAGAATGTTTGTAATTATATATGTTCTTCTAATGGTGGCTATGGTGTAATAAGGGAAATTGTAGATAAATGTTTTAGAGAGAAGAATCAAAATGAATGAAGATTTAATTAAATTGTTTAGTATTCCAAATATAGTTGTAAAAATCCCAACAATTTGGTTGTTAAAAAACTCAATGATAAATGAAAACATTTTATATAATGCACATCTTATGGTTCGATATAAAACGATAGAATCTTATATTAATAATAAAAATGATTGGTGGGATACTTATAATAGAATGCAAAGAGTTAGAGTATCTCAAAAAGCAATTATACCTAGAAATAAAGCAGAAAATGAGCAAACTTTTAAAGATTTAATTGACAATATTAAAAAAAATGGTTTTAGTGATGAATTTCCAATTGTTATAAATAATAAATTTAGATTAATTGATGGTTCACATAGATTGGCTATTGCATTATTTTTTAAAATACCTTATGTACCCGTTACTATGAATGAAGCAACTATAAGTATGGATCCTGAATATTCTTTAAATTGGTTTAAAGAAAATGGATTTTTAAATATAGTTGATGATATTGTAAATACTTATAAAAAGATTTTAATGGAGGAAAATAATGACTAAACCTATTATAATAGCCGAAGCATGTTGCAATCATATGGGAAACATTGATATTGCAAAGCAGTTGATACTTGCAGCAAAAAATAATGGTGCTGATTATATTAAATTTCAAAAAAGAGATATAAATGCTTGGATACAAAGAAAACCTAATATATATAACTATCCACATCCAAATGCTGAAAATTCATTTGGTAATACATATGCAGAACATAGAAAATTTTTGGAATTTAATATAAATGAACATAAAATGCTAAATGAATATTGTAAAAAAGTAGGAATAAATTATTGCTGTTCTGTATTTGATATAGAATCGGCAAAAGAAATCATAAAATTAAATCCTAAAATTATAAAAATACCTTCAGCATGTAATATGAATTTTGAATTATTATCTTTTGTTTGTGACAATTTTGATGGAGAAATTCATTTATCTCTTGGTATGACTAAAAAAGCAGATATAGATAAAATTGTTAAATTCTTTATTGACAAAAAAAGAAATAATTCTTTGGTTTTATACGCTTGTACATCTGCATATCCATTAAAAGAAGAAGATGTATGTTTATTAGGAATTTCTTATTTAAAAGAAAAATATTCTAATTTGGTAAAATCAATTGGTTATTCCGGACATCATCAAGGTATAGTTATAGACATTGCTGCATATTCTTTAGGTGCAAATTTTATTGAAAGACATTTTACATTAGATAATAAACTTAAAGGAACTGATCAAAAAGCGTCAATAGTTCCTAAACAATTACAGGAATTACGAAAGAATTTAGACAGTATAAATATGTGTTTAACATACAAAACAAAAGATATATTAGATGTAGAATTAAGTAATAAGGAGAAGTTAAAATGGTAAATAAATATATAGCAATGATACCAGCAAGAGGCGGCAGTAAATCTATTCATTTGAAAAATATAAAAGAAATAGCAGGACAACCATTAATATATTGGTCTATTGATGCTGCTGTAAATAGTAAATATATTGAAAAAGTATATATATCAACTGATTCTGATGAAATTAAAAATGTTGTTTTAAAATATAATAAAAAAAATAAAGAAAAAATTGTTGTGGTAGATAGAAGTGAAAGCTCTGCAACAGATACTGCTACAACAGAAGATGTCATGTTAGATTTTACATCAAAAGTAGATTATGAAAATATGGTATTTATTCAGTGTACAAATCCTTTAATCACTACAGAAGATATAAATGCATGCGTAGAAATTCATCCAAAATTTGATAGTGTGTTGTCTACAGTAGTTCAAAAAAGGTTTTATTGGGATTTGCAAAAAGATGGAACTATTAAGGAAATAGGACATGATATAAGAAAAAGACCTAGAAGACAAGATTGGGATGGAGTATTAGCCGAAAATGGATCTATTTATGTAATTTCAAGAGAAAACTTGTTAAAAGGCAAATGTAGATTATATGGAAGAATTGGTACCCACATAATGAATGACGATTCTTATTATGAAATAGATGAGCCAATTGATTGGTTGATTATTGAAGAAATTTTAAAACATAAATATAAATTAAAAAAATGAGGTGTTGTTTATGTTAAGTTTAGGTATTATTTGGAGTCCAGCAGTTCAATTTGAAGAAGAAATTATATTAGATATGAAAAATAAAGTAAATATAATTGGCTATTTTGATATAGATTTTAAAGAATATTTTAAAGATTTTTTTTACGAATTATATGAAGATGAAGAAAGATGGAAAATAGACAAAAAGTATAGTAGTGTGTTTTCAGAAGATTGTGAAAATAATAAAATAATTGTTGTAATTTATGAATTTAATCATGAAAAAATTGAATATCACCCTCAAAAGAAAAAAGATGTTTATAGTGATTTAAATAATTTGAAAATTTATATTAGAAGTAAATATAGTAAAAAAATTGATAATTATGTTTTTGATAATATTTTCCATAGTTCTGATGATTTAGAAGAATTTAAAAAATCATATCAAATTTTAAGAAAATATTTAATGTTTGTTTTAAAAGATAGATTGGAAAGTAATTTAGAAAAGGAAATGAAAAAGAGATTATGTTAGATGAAAAAATAAAAAAAATATTTGAAAAATGTAACTATAATTTATATCCACCAATTCCTAAAAATATGCTTATCGAGCTATCTAATTATTGTAATAGTCAATGTATATTTTGTGCTAACAGTAAAATGACAAGACCTAGAGGAGAAATGAATTTTGAATTTTTATGTAAATTGCTGAAAAATGGATATGAAGTAGGAATTAGAGAAGTAGGCTTTTATACTACAGGAGAACCTTTATTATATAAAAAATTGTCTGATGCTATTAATTATGCTAAACAAATTGGTTATGAATATATATATATTACAACTAATGGTATTTTAGCTGATATTAATAAATTAAAGGAATTAATTTTTAATGGACTAAATAGTATTAAGTTTTCAATAAATGCAATTAATAGTGAAGATTATAAATTTATCCATAATGTAGATAAATTTGATACTGTAATGGATAATTTAAAAAATATTTATAATTATAAGAAAAAATATTGTAATAATTTAAAAATTTTTGTTTCTTACATCGCTACAAAATATACTGATTATGACATAAAAAAAATAAAACATTTTTTTTCAAACTATTGTGATGAAGTAATTATAGTAAATGTTAGAAATCAAAGTGGTATGATGCCAATTGAAAGTGAATTTTTAAAATGTAATGATGAAAATAATAAAATACAATCAAGCAGAGTGATTCCATGTCACTATTTATTTAATGTTTTAAATGTTTCTTATGAAGGTTACTTAACTGCTTGTTGTACAGATTTTCAAAATTATTTAGCTTATGCCGATTTAAACAAAGTTGATATAATATCTGCATGGCATAATTCAACAATAACAAAATTAAGAAAAGAACATTTAAAATTTAAACTTGGTAATAATTTATGCTATAATTGTATATATGGTAGTAAAAAAATACCAAAGCCATTAGATGAAAGCTTAGCTACTAAGATTAATGAAAATTGTTTTATTTCATTAAATAAATTTAATAAACGAATAAGAGAAAGGAAAAGTAAAATGGAAATAGTAGATTTATTAAATAATAGAAAAGAACTTACAGGAGAAACATGTGAAAGAAATGCTGTCCCATATGGCAAATACAGATTATCAATCCATATATGGATTGTTAATGACAAGAATGAAATATTAATTCAACAAAGAAGTGCAAATAGAAAAAAATTTCCGAATATGTGGACTAATACAGGTGGAGCTTGTGTTGTAGGAGAAACTAGCATTAAAACAGTTTTTAGAGAATTAAAAGAAGAATTGGATATTATCCCAAATATAGATAATTTAGAATTGATTGCATCTTATAAGAGAGAAAAAGATTATGTTGATGTATGGGTATTAAGGCAAAATATAAATATTAAAGATTTAAAATTTAATGATAATGAGGTACAAGATGCAAAATGGGTAACTATAGAAGATTGGAAAAAATTATTGATAGAAGAACAAGCTGTAAAATCTTCTACTGATTATTTTTTAAAATATATAAATAATGAATTCTAATAAATTAGTTTCTATAATTGTACCAATTTATAATGTAGAAAAGTATTTAGAAAAATGTGTATGCAGTATTTTAAATCAAGATTATGATAATTTGGAAGTAATATTAGTCAATGATGGAAGTACCGATAAATCTTTAGAAATATGTGAAAGATTACAAAAAAAAGATAATAGAATAAAAATAATTAATCAAAAGAATTTAGGTGTTTCTGCGGCACGAAATAATGGCTTTTATTATTCAAAAGGAGATTATATTTGTTTTATTGATAGTGATGATATTATAGAAATAGATATGGTTTCAACTTTAGTAAAATTACTTCAAGAAAATGAATGTGAAGTTGCTAATTGTAATATTCATATAATTGAAAAAGATAAAACTGAAAGAAATTTTTATACCAATAAAAATATAAAAATATATAATTCATCAGAACTTAAAAAATATTTTTTGTTAGGGAAAGTTTCACATGCTTGTTGGGACAAAATGTATAAGAGAGAAGTTTTAGAAAAAGTCAATTTTGTGCTTAACTCAACTAGCGAAGATAGATATTTTTGTTGGAAACTTTATAAAACTATTAATAAGATGGTAGTTACTTCAAAAGTAGGGTATCATTATATTAGAAAAAATGAAAATTCAATAACTTCTAGACCTTTATCTTTGAAAAATATTTCAAGAATAGAAGAAGCTTTAAATGTTAAAAATGATGTGTTATTACATTATCCTGAATTATATGATGAATGGGAATACTATTATCTAAATGGTCTTGATAATCTTGCTTCAAAGTTTATTGAACAAAAAATAAAAAAAGATGATAAATTATATAAATATTACGAATTTATAATTTTAGAACTAGAAAAAATATTAAAACATTCTAATCCTTACATAGATGTTAAAAGAAAAAACTCCCTTTTAGAAAAATATAAAAAACTATGGTAAATTATTTATCATAGTTTTTAATTATTTTATTGATTTCTTCTTCAATATTTTTAAGTGAATTTGACTTCCATAATAAGTCTATATCTTTTTTTTCTGGTTTTTCTAAAGAATCTAATATTTTTGATAGTTCATTTGCATCTTTTACACAAAAAACTCCTTTTTTAATATATTTTAAAATTTCTATTGTTCCATCTGCACCGGGTAAGTCTTTTAAAATAATTGTAGGTAGTTGAAAACATAATCCTTCATATAAACCTGTGCTATAAGCACCAATTTGACAGTAACTATATTTTTGTAATTGATATATATCATATTCTAAATTCTTAATTTCTATTATATTATCTTTTTTAGTATTGAAAAGATTTTTTGACAATTCATT
>CALVKK010000048.1 GCA_944332645.1 uncultured Bacilli bacterium | reverse complement strand
AAATAAATGATAATGCTAGAAAATCAGCATTCAATTCATGGGCTAACATTATTGCTCTTTTATCTTTTTCATCTAAAAAAGGACGATTCAATTTTATATTCAAGACATTCATGGTCTTATGGCTGGCAATATTTCCTTCTTTTAAAACTTCACATAACAAGTAGTCATTACCTTTATCTAATACTATTAATTCAACCAAACCATCATCTATTTTTAAAGTAGCATTTAGTGGTACATCTTTGATTAAGTTGGGATAATCAACGCTAAATTTAGTACAATCACCTAATACATTATCCATAAAAACCCTGATCTTGTCACCTTTTTTCAAAAAGGCATTATTATTCTGAACTTTACCAATTCTAACGATAGGTCCTTTTATATCGATCATTATGGCGACATAAGTATTTAATTCTATATTTAATTCGTTAACAATTCTGACGATATTGCGACAGAAATCATCATCTGAATGGCTCATATTAATTCTAAAAGCATCAACACCATTTAACATTAACTGTCTAATCATCTCTTTACTAGCGGTAGCAGGGCCAACTGTTGCAATAATTTTAGTTTTATTCATGTTTATCCCCTCTATTCTCAATTATAATTATAGATTATCTAATATTTTTAGTCAAGAAAAAAAAGAATAAACTATATTCTTTCTATCTTCATAAAATTGGTTCCTTTAAATTCTGGGTTACTATAAAATCCTCCCGTCATTAAAATAATATCTCCTTTTTTTAAATGAGCAAAGTCGATTGCCCTAATTTTTGCATCATCCACTATTTTATCAATCGAATCAAAAATATTTGTCACAACTGGATAAACACCAAAATTTAAAGTTAATGACCGAGCAACTTTCTCGCTTGGACACGTAGCTAAAATTAGACATTTAGGTCTTAAGTTGCTAACTATAGCAGCCGTTTTACCACTCATAGTCGTTGCTACAATTAATTTAGCATCTAATAAAGATGCCGTTTCAACTACATTGGAAGCTATAGCACCATCGATTGTTTTTTTTACATAATCATTATTTATTTTATAGTCCAAATATTTTTCGATATTTTCACAAATATTAGCCATATATTTCACAGTTTCTACTGGATATCTTCCAATAGTAGTTTCACCAGATAACATCACAGCATCCGTACCATTTATTACAGCGTTAGCAACATCAGAGACTTCTGCTCTGGTAGGACGATTATTTTTTTTCATAGATTCTAGCATTTCAGTTGCAACTATACAAAATTTACCATGTTTACGGCAAGATTCGATTATTTTTGTTTGCAAAATTGGTAAATCTTCCATTGCTGCTTCTACTCCTAAATCACCTCTTGCAACCATGATTCCGTCAGCAACATTAATAATGTCATCTAAATTTTCTATGCCAGTTGTGCTTTCTATTTTAGCTATAACTTTCATATCACTACGATTATTTTCTTTTAGAATTTCTTTTACTTGATAAATGTCATCCTTTTTTGAAACAAAAGATAAAGCTAAAAAATCACCGTCATGTTCACATGCATAAATAATATCTTGTCGATCTTCTTCGCTGACAAACGGCATATCTAAATGAACACCTGGTACACTCAAACTTTTTTTATTACCTAGTACTCCACCAACTATTATTGTACAGGTAATTCCATCTTCTTCTTTCGATATTACTTCAATACACATTAGACCATTTTCTAGTAAAATACGATTGCCAATATTGATTGAATCTATTGCTTTCGGATGATTAACCGAAAATCTTTCTTCGTTACCTAAAACTTGTTCTTTAACGATTCTAATTGTTTTTCCTTCAATTAAATTTATTTCGCCATTTTCTAAAATACCATTCCTAAATTCTGGACCTTTAGTATCATATAAAATAGCAATATTTTCTCCTGTCATTTCTCTTACTTTTTTTACGGAACTTACAGCTTCTTGTCTTTCCTCTAAAGTAGCATGAGAAAAGTTGACACGAGCAACATTCATTCCATTTCTTACCATTTCACACATTATATTTGGGTTGCTACTAGCAGGACCAATACTACAGATAATTTTTGTCTTTTTCATATGTTCACTCCCTTAACACGCTTAAAATTATAACATATTTTTACTAAACAGAAAACAAATTATTTAGGAATCTTATATTTTCATAGCTTCTTCAAATAAAATTTGATTTGTACAACAATTATGAATTAATTTGTAATTTGCATTTTAATAAATAAATATAATAAACCATGTTCATTAGATTATATATATAATGTTTTAATTACTTTTATAAGTTATTAATATGTTTACTCTTATAATGCTTTTAGATTGTATTATTTAAAAATCATTAAAAAATGAACTATTTCTAGTTCAAATAAAATTCAAATGGAGCCTTAACTTTTCTTATATTCGAAATTTTATACTCCCAAGATGGATTAAATCAACTAAATAAATTATATCAGTTTTTGAGATTATTTCAAGTCTTATTTTGATTCTTCTGTTGGATTCGTAAAATTATTTTTTAGCGCTTCCAATTCATTATTTAAATCTTGTATATATTTTTCTGTAATATCGTTATATAAATCCTCACCAGTCCTTATAAATTTAAATGTAATAAAATTATCACTTATAACATGATTTAAAATTTCATAGAATACATTTTTTATTGTTTCTTTGCTATCAGATGTAATTTCCAATTTAATTGGTTGTTCAAAATTAAAAACTATATATGTTTTTTCTTCTTCAGTTGAAATATTTACTATTATTTCATTATTCATATAGGTCACCTCTTTCGTCGAAAGCAACTTTTCCACCTTCTAAATATTTGATACTTTCATCTTTCCAACTTAATTTTTCACTTGAATCAATACTGCATAAAATATCTGTAAACATATTACCAATATACGTTTTGTAATTTTCATTATCAACTATTTTTAAAATTGAGCTAGATGGTCTTGTTCTAATTGCAATATTAGCATCATGTGTAGCAATTACTATTTTCTTTTTGGCATGGGCTAAATCTTTTAACAATGGTACAATTTCATCATTAATATATGTACTTCCTAAATTCGCTTCAGGTTCATCAATTAGGAAAATTTCATATTCTTTTTTTGATATTAAATCATGTTGTAATGAAAGGATGGCTAATTCACCTTTAGATGGTTTATATGGTTTTCCAGATATTTCAAAAAATCTTTCTATTGACATAAAATCATTTAAATTTTCGATATCTTTATTATTACAATCTTGGGCAATTGCTTTTGTATATTCTACTAATTTAGGAGAAGATATATCTTTTGTTATTTTTTCCATATTTGTTATTACATTTGCTAATTCTCCTTTATTTGAAATAAGGGTAGTATGATCGATATCTTTTTTATTTGACAAATTAATAAATTTATATTTTGTTGTTAAATAGACATTCCCTTTTAAACCAAGTTTGCCAATATATTCACTTGTTGAATTTGAAGTTTCGTTTAAAATATTAATAATACTTTGAATATTATTTTTTAGTTCAACTCTCTTTTTAATAAAATTGAATAAACCTGTTTCTGTTGGCATTGATGGACTCCCAACATTTTGTGAGACATAATTATTCATTTTTTCAATAAAATCATCCAATAATTTTGAAGAATTTTCTTCTAACCATACATCCTTATATTTTTTATAAATACTCTCTTTTAGTATATTTAAAGATTTTATATTATTAGCAATTTCATCATTATCATAATTTTTATATTCAAAATTTTCTAATTTCTTTATGAAATCACTGGTTGTCATATAATCATTAAACAAGTTTTTATAAATTTTATCATTAAAACTATGACTTTTACTTATGAGTAAAGATTTCATCATTGTTTTCTTTTTATTTTTCGATGCATTCTTAAAATATTTATAATAAGATTTTATAGATGTCGGTGTTTCATCACTGAAAGTTATAATATTTTCTAATTTTTCAGCACAATTGTTATCTAATTGCACATTACTTATATTATAATCTTCTTTATCAACACTAATAAGTTTTTTGTACCATTCCTCTTTGTCGCCACCTGAAAATTTAACATATTTGTCACCATTCATTTCATAGTGATTTTTTAAAGAATTTAATATTTCTGTTTTTCCACTACCTTTATCACCAAATATAATGTTCACATCATCGTAAATTGGAAGTTCAAATGGATATTCTTTTGTTTCGCTTTTACCATATACTATAATTTTTTCATCAAAGTTTTCATTTATTAAATCAGTAATAAGTTGTGTATCTTTATCAACTAACTTTAATAAACTTTTGTAGTCTTTAATTTCAAATTTTAGGTTACCAAAAGTATAATTTTCATAATCATTCCAATCAATTACATCCGTTCCTATCATTGCACGATGATTATTGCTTTGTAGTACACCTATAGATACAATATTCGATGCTTCTTTTAATAATCTTAAAGGTTTACTCATTATACTTTCAAAATCATCTAAATCTTCAATAGATAATTGCTTGTCTTTTAAAAAATGCGCAATATAAATTATATCCATATCTTTGAACTTATCATATAATTCATGACTACCAATGATAAAATTATCTGGAGTAAAATCTTTCGTTATTTGATTGATTCGTTCTTCGAAAATATCTACATCATCGGGATTAGCAATTAGTATTATATGTCCTCTTGATTTATTAATTCCTTCAACATCTAACTCGATTCCTGGAATTATATAGCATAATTCTTTCACCGCATTTTTTAAATCATTATAATTATCTTTAAAAAAACGATTGTGATTAGTAATTGCTAAAATTTTCACTTCTGAAAGTTCAACTTTTTCTTTAAATTTCTCAACAGTTACATTTCTTAAATCGGATTCTTCATTTTTGGTCTTTTTAGTATGACAATGCAAATCAATTTTCATAATGATATTTACCTCCTTTAATAAGCAATCGTTATGTAATATTATAACACTTCATTTAATTTTTTGAATAAATATGAGGTAAAATCTAGAACAATTAATAATTTTATTGTATAATTATATTACCAAAGAAACTGTTTATTAAGGAGGTAAAATAATATGACATTTGAAGAAATTAAAAAAATTAATTTTAAAGAAAGTTTAAGTAACAATGATTCTATTGTTATATTAGGTAATTGTTTAGATAATTTAAATAAAATAGCTGATAATTCCATAGATTTAATATTTGCTGACCCTCCTTATAATATAGGAAAAGATTTTGGCAATAATAAGGATAAATGGAATTCCACATCTGAATATATAGATTGGTGTAAGTTATGGATTGATGAATGTTTTAGAGTTTTAAAGAATAATGGAACTTTCTATTTTATGACAGCCACTCAATTTATGCCTTATTTGGATGTTTATGTTTCAGAAAATTATAATGTTTTATCTCGTATTGTTTGGAGTTACGATTCAAGTGGAGTACAATCAAAAAAAATGTATGGATCACTTTACGAACCAATACTTATGTGTACGAAAAATAAAAATTCAAAATATACATTTAATTACAATGATATTATGATTGAAGCAAAAACTGGCTCTCAGAGAAAATTGATTGATTACAGGAAAAAAATACCTGCACCGTATAATACTAAAAAAGTTCCTGGTAATGTATGGGATTTTAGTAGAGTTAGATTTAAAATGGAAGAATATGAGAATCACCCAACTCAAAAACCAGAAGCATTATTAGAAAGAATAATTCTTGCATCAAGTAATAAAGGAGATATTGTACTAGATCCATTTAGTGGTTCATTTACTACATCAAGTGTTGCAACTAAATTAGGAAGAAAGGCAATAGGAATAGAGTTAAATGATGAATATTACAAAATCGGAATTAGGAGAACTGGCATATCAAATGAATATAATAATGAAATATTAAAAAAAGATAAATCTAGAAAAACTAATAATCAAAGCAAAAAAAGTTTATCTATTATTGATTCTTCAAATCAACAAATTCAATTAAGTTTAGGAGATGATTTTGCATGAGAGAATTTATTAAAGATATTTTAGTAGAAGATTATAATGATAAATATAATCAAATTTATGAAAATTCTGATTTAATAAAATATTTAGATAAAAAAACTGGCGCTATAGAGGGCGATTCTAAAACAAGAAGAAGTCTTGGAAATATCTATGCAATTTATTCTGTACTATATTACTATCTAGAGATGGATTTTTATAACAATAAAGAGAAATACAAAAAGTTTGATGGTTTTGAATATAATGTATTGTGGAACTTTTGTAAGCAACAATATGGTGGCAACAAATTACAAAATCATGCCTTAAACAACAGACTGAACACAGAGTTTCTTAACAAGGTTGCTAGAGATTCTAGCAAGGAACTTTTAATTATAAATGGTAATAAATATTTAATTCATATAGATTATCTATATGTCAATAATATTGATATTTCAAAAACTGTAGTAAAAATTATAGAAAAATATATTGAACTATTAAAAACAAAAGATTTTAAATTATCCAGTGATTTGGAAATATTGAGAAATTTAGAAGATTTAAATGAAAAGAAATTTAAAATTGATAGTTTGCTTGAAGAAAAGTCAGAAGCAAGAATATTTGAAATAATATCATATGCTATCTTAAAAAATCATTATAAAAATCAACATATTTATATAGGAACATCATTAGCAAACATTAAAAAAGAACAATTAAATTTATATAAAACTGGTAGAACTAATGCAAATGATGGCGGTATAGATTTTGTTATGAAACCTTTAGGAAGATTTTTCCAAGTAACTGAAGTTGATAAGTATGATAAATATTTATTAGATATTGATAAAGTTCTTCATTTTCCAATTACATTTGTTATAAAAACTAATTCTAGTAAGGATACTATTTTAAAAGAAATAAAAGAATATATAAAAGAAAAGTCTGGTGGAATGGAAGTTATAATAGAAAAATACGAAAATTCCATTGAAGAAATAATTACAATCAACGAATTGCGCAATTGGCTTAATAATTTAAATGAGTCTAGTATTAATAGTTTAATTGAAGATATTGATACATACTATAAGATAGAACTAAACATAGAAGAAAATGATAATGAAGCTGAAAAAGATGATCTAGAATAATTCAAGAACACGAATATAAACTCCTGCGATTTTCCTTTCATTATCCATAATTATCATTCTCCTTTCTCTTAGGGTAGTGAAAGGCACCAAAAAAGGTGTCACATTACAAGGACACCTTTGATTTAATTGATTATTACACACCAAAAATAATCAATATTGTGGGAGTATCTAAACTCTCAATCAATTTAATGCCTTGCAATGTACTCTGATAACTCAGCTAATGGGATTTTATTTTGTAGATTCCCTATATAAAAATATTTCTGTTCATTAAAGAACAAATATAATTGGTTATTTATAATAACCTTATGTGGTTCAACATACGCTAGATTAGTATGTTCAACAATTCGTAAGCAACCTTCGTATATTTCATATTTCTGCTTACTAAATCTGCAAGACCAATCGATTTTGGTTTTGAGTTCATCACTCATATTGATTTTTTTCTTTACGACTTTTATCATACCACATCACACCTTTCTTTACAATAGCAACAAAAAAATCAACTTGCGTTGATTTAATCATTAACATCGCTTGGTGCGACGATTTTCTCTTATGGAGCAATAACAAAGGTTATTTGAAACTCTCAAAGTAAAATTAGTAAATAACTAATTACTACATATATAATACCATAAATTTTAATATTTAGAAATAATTTAAATTAACATATTTAGAAATAATTTAAATTAACTTTAACAAAATATATTAATTTAATGATATAATATATCTAACTGATAAATAGTAATTTGTGAGGATGGCTTAAAAATGTTAATTATAGGAACAGTTATAAGTATAATAGCAATCCTATTGATAATATTTCCAAAATTATTTTTAAATTTAAAATCTCCAGATACTACTTTTTTACAAATGAAAGGGCTTCATAATAATAAAAAAGTAATTTTGGCAGTGAGAGTATGGGAAATCATTTTTCTAATAATTGGAATATCCTTAATAATAATATCAATTATATAACTTATAATTTATAGTTTATTAGAAGAATACTAATTTGAAAGGGAGATAGTTATGAAAAAAATATTTGAAAAGCACGAAACTTTATTTTGTATATTATTAATAGTATTCTATATAATTGTAAATTCGTATTGCATACAAAATTTTGGAATAGAAGATTATAGAAGTTCAATTATAAATACAATATTTTCGTTAGTGTTAATTTTTGTGATAATAAAACTGAAAAGAGTTTCTTATTATGGACTAACAAAAGTAAGAAATTTAAAAAGATATTTATATTTTATACCATTATTATTGAT
>CALVKK010000047.1 GCA_944332645.1 uncultured Bacilli bacterium | reverse complement strand
GATTAAATCATATTTTTTTATTTCTTCCCCAGTAATAGTAGTTAATACATTATACTTTTTGCCTTCATAAATATAATTTGAGATATATGGATCATATGAATCTACTTTAGCACCTAATCTTTCAAAATGATCAACTATTTTTAAAGATGGACTTTCACGATAATCATCAATATCTGCTTTATAAGCAACACCACATATCAATACTTTGGATTTAGAAATAGGCAATCCTTTTTTATTTAATTGTTTAATACACCTATCAACTATATATTCAGGCATTCCTGTGTTGATTTCACCAGAAATTTCTATTAATCTAGTATGATAATCGAAACCTCTAGCTCTCCAAGTTAAATAAAATGGATCTAAAGGTATGCAATGACCACCTAATCCAGGTCCTGGATAAAATGCTTGAAATCCATATGGTTTAGTTTTGGCAGCATCAATGACCTCCCAAATATTTATACCCATACGATTACAAATAATTGCCATTTCATTAATAAGGCCAATATTAATGTTACGATAAGTATTTTCTAAAATCTTTTCCATTTCAGCTATTGCGGGTGATGAAACTGTAATAACATCACTTTCAAGAAAATTTCTATACATAGTTGATATGCATTCATTTGCTTCGTTACCCAAACCACCAATTATCTTAGGCGTATTTTTGGTTTTATATATTTCATTACCTGGATCAACACGTTCAGGAGAAAAACCTAAATAAAAATCAATATTGCATTTTAAACCTGACAATTCTTCCAAAATAGGTTTTAATACTTCTTCAGTAGTTCCAGGATAAGTAGTAGACTCCAAAACTATCATTGTGTTCTTTTTCATATTTTTGCCAATTTCTTTTGCTGATGAAACAATATAACTAACGTCTGGTTGTTGATATTTATCTAACGGAGTTGGAACACATATAGCTATAAAATCTAATTCTTTTATTCTAGAATAATCTGTAGTAGCATAAAGTAATTTATTGTTAACAACTTCTTTTAATGTGTCTTCTTTAACATCGTTAATATAATTTTCACCACTATTA
Source organism: uncultured Bacilli bacterium (assembly GCA_944332645.1). Classification (GTDB taxonomy): domain Bacteria; phylum Bacillota_I; class Bacilli_A; order RF39; family UBA660; genus Faecisoma. The sequence continues at coordinate 7,329 of CALVKK010000047.1, read as the reverse complement.
ACCATATTCACTTTTTTTTCTTGTACATCAAATCCAATTGTCTTAAAACCCGAATTAGCAATTTCTACTGCTAAAGGCAATCCTACATATCCAAGACCAATTACTCCAGCAACAATTTCCTTATTTTTTATTTTGTTTAAAATTTCATTTTTCATTTTTACACTCCTTTAAACCATTATTTTCTTTTTTGTACATTTTATGACATCGGTTACATTTATAACTAGAGTCTAATTTGACTCCGCATTCACAAACATATCCAGCTACTTTTGCCGGGTTTCCCATAACAATAGCATAATCTGGAACATCCTTGGTCACAACGCTGCCAGCTCCAACTAACGAATAACTACCTATAGTATTCCCACAAACAATAGTACTATTAGCGCCAATACTAGCACCCTTTTTAATAAGCGTTTGCTTATATTCATCCTTTCTTTCGATAAAAGACCTAGGATTAATTACATTAGTAAAAACACAAGAAGGACCTAAAAAAACTCCATCCTCACAAATCACTCCAGTATAAACAGAAACATTGTTTTGAATTTTTACACCATTACCTATGATTACATTTGGTGAAATAACAACATTTTGTCCAATATTACAATTATTACCAATTTTAGAATTTTCCATAATATGAGAAAAATGCCAGATTTTTGTTCCTTCACCTATACTGCAATTATTATCTACATAACTTGATTCATGAACAAAATACTTACTCATTATTTTTATTCCATTCTAAAATAGAGTCTATTATATATTTTTGTTCTTCTTCTGTCATACCATAATAAAGTGGAATTGCAAAGGTCCTTTCAGAAAGATACTCACAGTTTGGAAGATCGCCTTTTTTATAATTTAAATATTCAAAAGCTTTTTGTAGATGTAGAGGGATTTGATAATATATACCAGTTGCAATACCTTTTTCTTTCAAAAAATTAATAATACTTGAACGTTTATCACTGTTTAAAATATACAAATGATATACATGTCGGTAATCGTTTTGAACACTAGGTAAAATTAATTTAGTATCTTTTAATTCTAAATTATATTTCATAGCTAATCTGATCCTATCTTCGTTATAAAAATTAAGCTTTTTTAATTTCAATCTTAAGATTGCAGCCTGAAACTCATCTAAGCGTGAATTAAAACCTATTAAATAATTATAATACTTCATAGGATTGTAAATTGTATTATTACCATTATCTTGAGCTACTATTTCTTCATTAACATGATTAATTAAATTATACGCACGATTGCCGTCTATACCACTACCATGAACACGATAAGCCCGACAAATGGTAGCTAAATCATCATTATTTGTTACAATCATCCCGCCATCTCCAGCACAACCCAAATTCTTTGTTGGAAAAAAAGAGAAACAAGCGATATCAGATAATGTCCCTATCATCTTATCACCTATTTTAGCACCGACAGCTTGACATGCATCTTCAATAACGAACAAATTATGTTTTTTAGCTATATTATTAATTTTAATCATATCACATGGATTTCCAAAAATATGAACAGGTAATATAGCTTTAGTTTTTTCTGTTATTTTTTCTTCTATTTTATTAGGATCAATATTATATGATGTTAATTCAACATCAACAAATACAGGAATTGCACCAACTCTGGCAATGCTTTCAGCAGTCGAAAAAAAAGTGAATGGAGTCGTTATAACTTCATCGCCAGGACCAATATTTAACGCCTTTAATGCTATTACCAATGCATCAGTACCATTTCCAACCGAAATGCTATGTTTAATACCTAAATAAGATGAAAACTCCTGTTCAAAATTTTTAACATTCTCTCCCATTATAAACGAACTTTTTTGAAAAATATTAGAAACAGCTTCATTTATATCATCACTTAATTCATTATGTTGCCTTGTTAAATCAATTAAACTTATCTTCATAAAATACTCCTTCTATACAGCTAAAGAAATTATATCACAATTAATCTATTTTGTACAATAAAATGTTCAATATTTATAATGATTTTACAATTTAATGATAACAAAATTGAAAAATGACTATAATTTAGTCATTTTATTAATACTTTGGTTTAGCATTTTTTAAGTTTTTTTTGTAATTTTTTTTCTTCTTTTTGTTTCTTCTTTTGCTCTTTTTTTGAAATCGCCTCAGCCTTATATAACTTATCACTTAAATCTTCGTTAGTAACAATTTGACTGATATTCAACCTCGTTGTCTTATCTAAAAAGTTTTTCTGTTCTTTATTTTTTTTACTTAACAAATTAATAAATATAATATAAGAAACAGCAGTAAAACCAAACGAACCTAAAATGATATTGAAATATAAACTTTCTTTGCCAGAATCAATATTTTCGACACGTTGCAAGGTATTTTCTTTAGCGTCATATTTATATAAATGTTTTTCACCAGTTTCAATATTTAAACCATAAATTATCGCAAATTCATAACCATCTTTAACATATCCTTTAATTATTTTATCACCTATTATAATATCTTTCTTATTATAACCATTGGGCAATAAAGATTCATCCATATCCAACAAATAAACAGCTAATTGGTTAAAGTTTAACTCATTATATAATGTATAAATTCCATCTTTATAAATGTATAATTGAATATTGCCAACTTCATCTTTTAAACCAACCAAGGTAAAATCAGTAACTGAATTATAATAGGCAGGAACATCTTTGTCATCAATTTGAATCGTAGTTGGTTGATAAGCACTGTTGACACTAGGCAAAAATTGTTCTTCTCTAACAACTGAAAAATTATTTCCATTAACAATTATATTAATTGGATCTAATTCTTTAACATTAGCATTTATCACATAAATTCTAGTACTGCCATTTTCAGCTGTCACTACTACTTTAATAGAATTCATCCCTTGTGACAATGTAATTTGTCCATCACCATCGATGCTAGAGCGACGATCTTCTAAATCAGCAATAATATTAATACTTTCTGTGCCATATTCCAAATCTAAATTATACTCTAACACATCTTTATCAAATTGTGGGGTCAAGGTATAACCTTCAACTTCCAAATTAGCTAAATAATTGTTTTTACTATATGTCGCTTCTAATTCACTTTGAGTCATGATCTTAAAACTAACGCTGTTTGTACTAATTTTCATATTTTCTTCGCTGTCAAAATCAATAACACGAGAATTAGATACTTTCACAGTACCAGTACCGCTTGATTTAGCTCTAAAAGTAAAAGTATATGTCTTACTTTTAGTAGCAGTAGTTGGCGATTGATCTGCGACAAATAATCCACCAAAACTTGAACTTACAAAAGTCAAATTAGAAGACGGAACAACATCAAAATTCCAAGATCCTAAATTAGAAGATGAAGAAACTTTAACTGTTATTACTACAGTGTCACCAACAATTACTGTAGATTTATTAGTAGTTACATTAATTGTCGCATTTGAAGCATATATTTTATTAATACAAATAAAACTTAATACCATACTTACTATAAATAAACTTATTTTTTTCATATAACACCACCTTATTGAATAATAGTAGAAACGCCTAATATATGTTTTTGAACTTTAAGTAAATCTAAAATATCGATAATTCCATCTTTACTAACGTCACACGCTTTTGCTTGTGCACCTGTTAAAGTTGATGCTTTTAATATGTGCTTTTGAACTCTCAGTAAATCTAAAATATCAATTTGTGAATCACCATTAGTGTCACCATAAATAACAACATCAAATATCCTAGTTTCTTCTAAAACTGTTATAGATACTTTATATCCTGTTCCAACAGAACCACTAACAATTTCATTATTATCTAAATCATAAATTTTAACATCTGCTAAACTGTTTGCCTTTGTTACTGATTCAATAATAGTCTCTACATTAGTAAGACCCATAATATAATCATCTTTAAAAATTCCAGATTCAATAGAGCTTATCGTATCATCCAATGTCATATTATTTTCATCGACACTAATTAATTCAACTGTTATATTATAAACTAATTGGTCGCCATTTTCAGCAGTCACAGTAATTGGAATAATTTGACCATCGCCAGTAATTTCAATATTTCCTGTTCCTTGAATCGATGATGTATCTTCAATTTTAGTAGCATTTATTTCAACTGATTTAACAGTTTCAAGAATGCGAATTGTATAATCAGTCTTTAAACTATTAAAATTAGCAACACTCTGGCCATTTATCGATAAATTTTTTAGATAATTAATCGGATTATTTTCACTTGGCAAAATTGTTTGATTTGGCATATTATCATATACAGGAATAGTAAAAATAAATGGTAAATTATACAAATTATTGCCAAATATTTCTTTATAGGCCTTATAAGTTGAATTAGCTTCACTATAAGGAGCCTCAATATTTTGCATATATTGATGTGAATAAAAACTGCAATCATTTATATTATCTTTACTACAAACAACATCCCATTTTTGAAAATAACCAGTATCTTGACCAACATTTATGTATGATGTACCAATCAAGCTAGTACCACCTAAAATAGCTGCTCTTTCAGAATTCCATCCTCTACTATAGGCAAAATTTAATCCATTATAAACGACATCATCACCATCAGCACCATAATTAAAGAAATTATAATACCCATCAAATTTATCATAAATGCCACTATAATCGCCTTTTACCAAACTACTTCTAGTATAACCTGTTTCTTGGAGAATTCGACTAGCTAAATAATATGGACTTATATTATATGTTTGTCCAGCTTCTACAATGACTTGAGCAAAAGTTTTATCACCACCGTCAACTTTTTCTCTAGCCATAAAACTACCTGCTAAAATTGCGTTTACTCCCTCTTCGGTATGAATAGATGAACTGTATGATAAACTTTCAAACATAAATATGCTTTTTTCAGTCAAAAAATTCCGAGGATCAATATAATAAGCTATCGTTTGCGAATTTGCGGCATACCAATTTTCTCCACCACCAGAATAGTTATTAGAAAATGAATTAGTTATATAATCATAACTATCCATATTTTTTAATCCATTTCGAGAATCATTAGAATCCCACACCAAACTTTTTCCTAAAACCGCTTCATTTTCTACAACAGTATTAAAATCTAATTTTGTATTATACGCTTTAAATATTGCGTTAGGAAATGTTATGTGCAATAAAGTTAAATATTCATGATAACTTTCAGGAAAAGATTCTAAGCTTTGTTCAAATTGCTCTTCAGTTGGAATTTCAATTATTGTTATTAAATCAGCACAAGCATAACCAATTCCAGAATCAACTTCATTAAATTCTATTTTATACCATAAACTACAGTCATTTATAGTATTATCATCTGGTTTATATTCATCTAATATTTTAATTTGTTCACCTTCACCCAAACCATCACTTAATTTATCATAACTTGTCCCTGGACCTTCTCTTACTGAGATTCCATTACCTAAAGTTGAATTAACATACCCATATCTTACTTCTGAAGCAAATACAGGTGGAACTAAGCTCAAAAGAAAAAGCATTACAACAAATATAATATTAAATATCTTTTTCATAGCCTCACCTAAGATAATTATAACATTTTTCGACATATTTTGTATATATTTAAATATTATTTACCATATTTTTACATTATTATAGAAAAAAGGAAACCGTAATCCTACGAGTTTCCCAATGTATCAAATTTCTTGATACATTAATATTATATACTTAAAATATTAATTTTATGTAGATATATTAAAAAAAGTATGATAGAATATATAGCAAAAAGGAGTATCTTTATGAAAGATAAAATCAAAAAATTTATTAACGACTACAAATTAATTAAAAAAGAATATAATGAAAGTATAGAAAAAGAAAATACTTATCGTGATAAAATAAAAAAGAGAATTCCTAACATTTTAACTAAGTCTAGGATCTTATCACCTTTAGTAATAGTTCCCATAGCCATTTTAGGCAACTTTACTACTGTAACTATCATTTCAGTAATATTTGGACTTACCGATGCTTTCGACGGTAAATTAGCAAGAAAATGGAACGCTACTAGTGAATATGGCAAATTATTAGATACGATTGCCGATAAAGTCTTTGCCTTGACATTAAGTTTACCACTGTTAATAGCTAATCCTTTAATGATTGCGCCAATAGTTTTATTAGAAACTGCCATTGGAGGTATTGCTATTAAATCAAAACTCAAAAACAATACTCCACACTCTACTATGTTAGGAAAAATAAAAACTTGCTTTCTATATACATCACTAAGCTTATTATATTTGTTTAAATGTTTAAATTTAAGTATCGATAAATTAATTTATTTACTTGGTGCTACCAATTTACTACAAACCGCAACAGCTTTTCAATATTATCAAATAGATAAAAAAGAAAGTAAAAAGAAACAAATGGAAAATCAGATTAATGTTATAAACGAAGATGAAAACCAGAAAATGAATAACATTAAAAATTCAGAAAAAAGCCAAATTGAAAATAGTATCAAATATTCAAAACAAGAAGAAAATAAACCAGAACTTAATAAAAATAATATTCAACAAGAACTAGATGAATATATCAAATTAAAAGAAAGTCTTTTACAAAACAGCTCTAATGATTCTAATAACATAGAAAAAGAAAATGGATTTGTTAAAAGATTCAAAAAAAATGATCATTAAGATCTTTTTTTACTTATTGCACTTTAAATGGCAATATAAACTTTATCTTATTTGTTTCTAAACTTATGATTTTAATTATTAATAATACTAAAACACTATAAAAATGGTCAAATTTAAGATTTGACCATTTTTTAATTTAACTTTTTAATCCATTAATTCTTGTTCTAAAGCTTCAAGTGGTTCATCATCGATAAATGGTATTTCTAAGTCATAATTAACTTTTTTATATTTTTTCGCTCCCGTACCAGCAGGGATTAATTTACCAATAATAACATTTTCTTTTAACCCATTTAATTCATCAATTCTTCCATGAATAGCAGCATCAGTTAAAATACGAGTTGTTTCTTGAAAAGAAGCAGCTGATAAGAACGAATCTGTTTCCAAACTAGCTTTGGTAATACCTAAAAGAATAGGTCGACCTAAAGCTGGAGTTTTTCCTTCTAAAATTAATTGCTTATTAGTATCAGCAAAATGATTGATATTAACCATAGTTCCTGGTAAATATAAAGAGTTACCTGAATTAATTATTTTAATTTTAGAAATCATTCGTTTAGCAATTATCTCGACGTGTTTATCTGAGATACTAACACCTTGTGATTGGTAAACTTTTTGAATTTCCAATAAAATATATTGTTGAACAGTAATTGGATCAGTGACAACTAATAATTCTTTTGGGTTAATTGCACCAAACGTCAATTTATCCCCTGCC
>CALVKK010000046.1 GCA_944332645.1 uncultured Bacilli bacterium | reverse complement strand
AATGTGAGAACATGTTGGACATTTTCATTAAAAACGGTTACCAATTTATTTCAATTAAAGACTATAAACTATTAGAAACTGAAGGTAAATATATTATGATTCGTCATGATATTGATACTGATGTCCCAATAGCTAATAAAATGTTTGAAATAGAAAAAAAGTTAAAAATAAAATCCACATTTTATTTTAGATTATGTACGATGAAAAAAGAATTAATCAAAGAAATTTATGAATATGGTAGTGAAGTGGGATATCATTATGAGGAAATTGCTACTTATTGTAAAAAAAATAGAAATATATCAGTTAATTTTGTTAACGAAAGATTAGATGATATTAAAAAGAATTTTATTGAAAATGTTAATTTTTTTGAAGAGGAAAATAATATAAAAATATTTTCTGTTGCTTCTCATGGTGATTTCGTAAATCGAAAATTGGGATTAACTAATTGTATTTTAATGGATAATGATATTCGTAAAAAAACTGGCATTAACATTGAAGCTTACGATGAAAAAATAGAAGGTAAAATAGATTTTAGAAGTTGTGATAAGATGTACCCATATTTTTGGATTAAAGATCCTAAGGAAGCAATTGAAAAACAATGTCAAAAAGTTTTATTATTAATCCATACTAGATGGTGGGGTAGAGCTCCTTTATCAAGATTAAAAGAAGATTTTTTTAGAATCATAGAAAGTATTAGGTATAGATAATGGGAAAAACTATTGTTATTTTATCACATGTTACTTCATCTAACTCCTTATATTGTGATTATGTTCATTCACATGCTATTGCGTTAAAAAATGAAGGATATAATGTTATAGTATTTGCTTGTATAAATTATTTTCCTTTTTTAAGTATTTTTAATAAAAATAAAAGATTTATTTATAATAAATATAAAGGAAAAAAAGAAATAAATGGTATCACAATATTTTATAAGAAAAAGTTAAGTTTTTCAAAACTTTTTTATAATTCCAGAATTAACTATAATGGTTTTTTCTATTATCTATCGGTAAAAAAGCTCTTTAAAAGCATAATTAAAAAATGGAATGTGGTATTAGTTGATGCTCATACTTTTAAAGTCGAGGGATATGCGGCTTATAGGTTAAAGAAACGATATTCAATTAAAACATTTATAACCTGTCATGGTAGTAGTTTTAACGATAGTTTTAATAATAAAAATGGGAAAAGACAAATTAAAAAAATTGGTCAAATAATTGACAATTATATTTGTGTGAGTGAAAAAATTAAAAATCAATTAAATACGCTTGATATTAGCAATGCTGTAGTTATATATAATGGCATAAATTTTTTCACAAGAAAAAATTTAAAAAGAGAAAATAATATTATTACGATCGGATCTTTGACATTTGATAAAAACATAGATGTTGTCATTAAGTCTTATAAAATTGTAAAGGAAAAACATCCAAAATTAAAATTAACAATTATTGGGGATGGCCCAGATATGAATAAGTTAAAAAACTTAGCTAAAGATGATCAGGATATTATTTTTTTAGGACATGTTTCCAATTCTATAGTTTATGAGAACCTTGAAAAAAATTTGATATTTGTTTTACCTAGTTCACCTGAAGGTTTTGGAATAGTTTATGCAGAGGCAATGTATAATAAGTGTATTACTATTGGTACAAAAGGTGAAGGTATAGATGGCTTTATTAAAAATGGTGTTAATGGTTTTCTAGTTGATATTGATTATTTAAAGATTGCTAATATTATTTGTGATATCTTAGATAATCCTTCAAAATATGGCAATTTACAAGTGAAAGCATTTTTAAGTGCTAAAAAATTAACTTGGCAAAATAATGCTAAAAAATATATAGAATTATTAGGTGATTAAAATGCTAGATAAGGTTTTTGTTACATTATATTGCATAATTATATTATTAGTTCCTGAAAGTCTAAACTTTGTGGGTGTAACTTATTCCAAATTATTATTAATAATGACTTTAGGATTATTATTTTATAAAATTTTATATAAAAAAGAAAAAATAAAATTTCAAAAGAATTTTTTATCTTATTTTTCTATTTCTTTAATTATTTTTTCATGTTGGACTTTTGCTGTTAATGTTTTTTATCTTTTCGTCAACAAACAATTTATATTGAGCAATTTTTTTGAAGTTTTGAGACCTCTTTTATATGTTTCAACTATTTTGTTAGTAAATATTTATTCCAGATCTGATGAAATAAAAACTTATTTAAAAAAATTATTCATAACATTCATAATGGTTAATTGCATAGTAGCTATTAGTCAGCGATATAATCCGTTTAATATAAATGAACTGTATGTTAAATTTATCGCACCTACACAATATCACACATTGGTAGGAAATTATCCTGATCCTCGAATAGTTGGATTGACTGGCAATCCTAATGTTTTTGGTCTTTTACTATCGATCGGAATTCTTGTTACAACATACGAAATAATTGTTAGTAAAAAGAAAAAATATTTAATCTTATTTTTACTAGAATATATAACATTATTTATGACAATGTCACGTACTTCATTTGTTTGCAATATATTTATGTTGATGATCTTCATATTCGCTTATTATTTTAAGTCTAAAGGGTTTAAAAAAACGATAGTACCTGTTTTAACTTTAGTTGTGTTTTGTTTTTCATCATTGTTTATTCTACCTGATAAAATTACATGGCGAATAAAACAACTATTCGATTTTTCTGGTTTAACTAGTTGGATTTCAAGAGTAGAACATTCTAGTGACAATTTTCACGAAATTTTTAGTCCAGAGCCGATCGAACCTTCTAAACCAGATAGTGATAAAGAAGAAAATGAATATTTAGATGTTCAAGTTTCACGTGAATTAAAAATTATGATTGGTGTTGGTTCGGATAAATTAAAGCAATATGGTTTAGTATATGATAATGAATATTTAGTTATTATATATAGATATGGTATTATTGGGTTGGTTATTTATCTATTAATTTATTTATTGCCATTGTTAAAACTAAATCAGCAAAAAGATGGTATTTTTGCATTATTTATTTCTCTTTTTTTAGGAGCTCTTATATATATGTATCCAGCGGCTATTTATCATTCATATAAATTATTTATAGTTTTATGTTTTGTCTTAGCACTTTATTTTGAAGAAAAAAGTTATTCTAAAGATAAAAAAAACATTTTTATGATAGCAACTTATTTTCCCCCCTGTGGAGGAGTAGGAGTGTTTAGAATAACGAAATTTGTTAAATATTTAAAAAGAAAAAACTATAATCCTATTGTTATAACTGTCGATGATAAATTTGCATTTAATAAGGACGAATCATTATTAAAAGATATAAAAGATTGTAAAGTCTATCGACTAGAATTTAAAGCCTCAAAAAAAATTGCTAAAGATTTTTATTATAATTTAAAAGAACAAATCGAACCAATTATCATTAAAAATGATCCGAGTTTAGTTTTTATAACGGGTGGTCCTTTCTATGTTTTGCCTATTGGACGATATCTATATGATAAGTATAAAATTCCCTATATCATTGATTTAAGAGATCCTTGGTCATTTCAAAAGAGTGATAATAATTTGAAAGCAAAAATTATAAATATAAAAAATAAAATTTTTGAAAAATATACTTTTAGTAAGGCTAGTTATATTTGTTGTGTTAATGAAACGATGACTGACGAATATAAAAAATTGTATCCAAAATATGAGTCGAAGTTTGTTACAATTACGAACGGATATGATGAAGAAGATTTTGAAAAAATAATTCCTATAAAATTTAAACAGTTTTCTATTGTTTATACTGGTAAATTTGAAGTATCAGCAGGATTCAGAGATCCATCGATAGTATTTAAAGTTATCAAAAATTTGAGAAATGAAGGTATAAATATAAAATTTATTCATGTCGGAAATAGGGAAAATAGAGTTGTTGAATTAGCCAAAAAATATGGAATTTTTGAAAATTGTGAATTTGTTGGTTTTAAATCTTATGAAGAATCTTTAAGCTATTGTAAAGGAGCAGATATTCAAATCTTAATAACTGGAAATGAAAAAAGTGAAATGACAACTAAAATCTTTGATTACATGGGTTGCAAAAATCCAATTATAGCAATTACAAACAAAGACAATGAATTGTACAAAATTTGTAAAAATAATCAAAGTATATATGTTGTCGGGCATAATGAAACAAAAAAATTAAAAGAGATAATTTTAAAAATTAAAAACAATAATATTAAACCTATTGTAAATAACGGTTTTACTAGAGAAATGTTAACTGAACAATTAATTAAATTAATAGAAAAAGTAAATAAGGAGCAATAATGAAACAAAAAATTCAAAAGTATATAAAACCACAATATAATAAGTTAAAAAAAACTGGATTTTTTTCTATTCTTTTATCAACTATCTTTTCTAAAATTATCGTTTTTTTGGGTGGAATCGTAGTTGTTAGATTATTATCAAAAAATGATTATGGATTATATGCTTATGTGATAAATTGTTTAGCTGTAATGCGTTTATTAAATGATTTTGGTGCTTCTTCTGCCATATTGCAATTTTCAGCTGAAAATTATCAGGATGATGTAAAACAAACTCAATATATTAAATATGGAGTTAGGGTAGGATTATATGCATCTTTAGTTAGTAGTTTAATTATTCTATTGTCACCTTTATTTTATCCTTATTCTTTAGTTGATTCTGACAAATTGACAACTATGTTATTTTTAATACCATTTTTGGCTACCTTTAGTGAGATTTTTCCTTCTATTTTACGAGCCAATTTACAAAATAAAAAATATGGGATTTTGCAAATTTTTATGACATTAGCACATTATATTCCATTGATAATTTTATCCTTAATTTTTGGATTAACCGGGGCTATTTTATCACAATACTTTTATTATACTATTGTAATAGTTTTCTCTATTTATTTATGTTGGCCATATTTGAAAAAAATAAAAAACAAATCAAAGTTGAATGATTCAGAAAAAAAACAATTTTTAAAATACTCTTTAGTTACTCAGATAAATTCGACGATTGGTGGCTTGTTATTAATTATTGATACATTTTTAATTGGATTATTAATAGCCAATGAAGAAATATTAGCCACTTATAATGTGGCTGCAAAAATTCCCCATGCTTTAGCTTTTCTGCCTAGTTGTGTTATAATTTATGTTTTACCTTATTTTGTGCGAAATAATAAAAACATTGATTGGATAAAGTTAAATTATAGGAGATTATTAATAATTGGCAGTATTATATATGGCGTTTTAACTTTAGGATTAGTTCTGTTATCAAAACCTATTTTTATATTCTTATTTGGTCATCAATATTTAGATTCTGTACCAACTTTTATTGTTTTAATGATTGGATTTTTCTTTTCCTCAACTCTTAAAATCCCAAGTATCAATATTTTAAACAGTATGAAAAAATTAAAATTTAATTTTTATATTAATGTTATAAGTATTGTTATCAACTTTATTTCAAATATAATTTTTATTAGAATTTTTGGATATATTGGAGCAGCAATTACCACCACTATGATCAACATCATATCTTCATTAGCTTACTTTATTTATATAAAAATATTGTTTAGAAAGGGGTTTATAAATGATAAAATCTAAAAAAGAATATAAAGAATATTATAAAAGCGATTTAATGGCTACTGGTATTTATGGTAAAAAATGGTATAATCGAATTTCTGATCCTCGATTTAAATTTTATCGAAGTTTAAGATATACAGAATATTATTATAATTGTAAGAACAAATTCTATCATAAATTGTTCAAAAAAATGTTGATGATTAGGCATATTAGATTATGTAACAAATATAATTGGACAATTCCTATCAATGTTTTTGATAAAGGACTAGCTATTGTTCATGCGGGAACAATAGTTGTATCTGGTGATGCCAAGATAGGAAAAAATTGTCGAATTCATGTGTGTACAAATATTGGGCGGGCACCAGCCAAAGGTTTATATGGTGCACCTGTTATTGGCGATAATGCTTATATTGGTCCTGGTGCTAAAATATTTGGGAAAATTGTTATTGGTGATAATACTGTTATCGGTGCTAATGCGGTTGTTAATCAATCATTTGAAAAAGGTAATTGCACGATTGCGGGGGTCCCTGCAAAAAAAATATCAGATAATACAAGTAAAAAATATATTATAAATATATAGAGGTGTTTTATGTTAAATAATATAAAACTATATTATAATAACGCTTTTAAATGGTATCAAAAAGATGGTTATTATTGTATTGGAGCTATTTTTTATGATGATAAGTGGTATGAAGGATATTCTTTAGTAGAACTTATCAAAACTCAAAATGTATCTAATTTGCAAGATTTCTTAGGCAAAATTACTGGTTTTTTTGCTTTTGTTATAAACGATTTTAATAGAATAGTAATATGCTCAGACTTATTACGAACTTTTCCAGTGTTTTATTCTTTAAATAATAATTGCGTGCAGATTTCAGATAATATAATTGATTTTAATTCTAGTTTTGACGATGAGTCTGTGCAAGAACTTATAACTCTATCATATGTTACAAATGATAAAACAATATATCATGATGTTCAGCAATTAGAGAATGCTACTATTATAACTATTAATTCTAATTATCAAGTAAAGAAGGAAAAATATTATGAATTTAAAAATGAATCTAATGGAAAATCGTTAGATTATGATAAATATGTTCAAGTTTTAGATAATGTTTTTAATAGAGCAATCGATTATTTGAATAATAGGACTGTCGTTATTCCTTTGAGTGGTGGGCAAGATTCACGTTTGATAGCTTATTATCTAAAAAAAATGAATTATCCTAATATAATAACATACACATATGGTAATAAAAATTCCGAAGAAGTTTTAGTTTCAAAAAAAGTAGCTCAATATTTGAATTTAAAATGGTATTTTGTTCCATATAAAAAGAAAAGTATGAAGGCAAAATATAATAATAAAGAAAGTAGAACTAAAATATTTAATTATTTGGGTAGAGGTTATTCCGCTCCTCATTTACAAGAATTAGAGGCCATAGATTATTTGTTAAAAACAAACAAAATAAATACTAATTGTATAATTATGCCAGGTTTTACTCTTGATTTTATCGCTGGTAATCATTTAAATGAAACTTTAATGAAAAATAATGTTACGATTAATGAAGTAAGAGATGAAATATATAAGAATAACTATAATTTTAAAATGGGAAATTATAATTTTGATAATAAATTAGCTTTAAAGTTTAATATTCAAAATTTTGACAATAGAGAATTAAGTAATGTTGATGCTTGTAATTTGTTTGAAAAATTTGATTTTGAAGAAAGGCAGACAAAATTTGTTACCAATGCTGTTCGTACCTATGATTTTTATGGCCTAAAATGGTATTTACCATTTTGGGATAGAGAAATTTTATGGTTTTGGCAACACATTGAACTTGAGTTACGCTATAAAAGAAAATTATTTATTCAATTTACTAAATATATGTATAATGATTTGATGGAATATGCACCGGTAGCGACAAAAAGAAAACCCAAAAAACATAAGGGAATAAATAAATTTTTAACTAATTTAATTAGACCAATATATGTTTATTATAATAATGATCTTAATTATTATTATTATTTTAAATTTAGTTCATATTTATATAAAGTAATAAAATATAAGACACTATCTTATGATAGTTTTATCGCTTTAGATTATATTAAGTTTGTAAAAGAAATGAGAGTTGATAAAGATGGAATATAAAATTTGTAAAAGATGTGTTATGGATACATCAGATCCGACAATTACATTTGATGAAAAAGGCTTTTGCAATTATTGTAATGATGCTTTAAAAGAAAAAAAATTACTTCCCTCATTAAAAGAAGGTAGAAAAAAATTTGATGAAATGGTTAAACATCTTAAGGAAGATGGAAAAAATAAAAGATATGATTGTGTTATAGGTATTTCAGGTGGTATCGATAGTTCCTATTTAGCTTATTTGCTTAGTAAAGAAGGATTAAGAATATTAGGTATTCATATTGATGGTGGTTGGAATACGGATATTTCCAATAAAAATGTTCAACTTTTATCAGAAAAATGTGGTTTTGATTTAGAAATTATTAAGATCAATGAAGAAGAGATGATGGATTTACAAAAAGCCTATTTTATATCCGGAGTCGTCAATCAGGATGTACCACAGGATCATGCTTTTTTTGCCGAACTTTATAAATATATGGAAAAAAATAAGATTAAGTATTTTATTAGTGGTCATAACTGGGTATCAGAGAGCATAACACCTAAAGGTTGGGGATATGATGCATACGACTCAGACAATATAAAAGATATTCATAAAAAATTTGGTAAAATTAAATTAAAAGCCTATCCATTGTTATCATTTTTTGAATATAAAATAGCTATACCTTATTTTTATAAAATAAAGAAACTAAGACCTTT
>CALVKK010000045.1 GCA_944332645.1 uncultured Bacilli bacterium | reverse complement strand
CTTTGTTTGATATTCTTTTATTTCATTAATATTTTTAATTACATCAGCATATTTTTCTAAAATTGGATGCTCTGGAGATACAACCATAAAAGTACAACCAAATAAAGTATCAGGTCTTGTAGTATAGACTTTTAATTTATCATTAACTGTTAAATCAAAATCTACTTCTGCGCCTTCACTTTTACCTATCCAATTTATTTGAGCAGTTTTAATGCGGTCTAAAAATTCAGTTTCGTCTAAACCATCCAATAGTTTTTGTGAGTAATCACTCATCTTTAACATCCATTGTTCTTTCTCTTTTTGAACAACTTTGGCCCCACATCTTTCACATACACCACCAGATGAATCTTCATTAGATAAACCCGTTTTACAAACAGGACACCAATTAATATCTTTTTTAGCTTTATAAGCCATACCATGTTCAAAAAATTTTAAAAATTGCCATTGTGTCCATTTGTAATATTCCGGATCAGTAGTTGAAAATTCGCGACTCCAATCAAATGAAATTCCAAGATTTTTAACTTGTTGCTTGAAAACTTTAATATTTTCTTTGACGGCATCTTTAGGATGAATATGATTCTTTATCGCATACTGTTCAGCAGGAGCACCGAAAGCATCCCAACCAATCGGAAATAAAACATTATATCCTTCCATTCTTTTTTTTCTACTCATCGCATCTAACGCTGTATAACTTCTAACATGCCCAACATGAAGTCCACTACCTGATGGATAAGGAAACTCTACTAAATAATAATATTTAGGTTTTTCACTATTGTTTTTAGCTTTAAAAACATCGTGATCATCCCAATATTTTTGCCATTTTTTTTCGATTTCTTTTGTATTCATCATCAACACTCCTCATTTAACATTTGTTATAAAATACTCTAAATAATTTAATAGTTTTAGTTTGTTTTTTGAAATCGCTTCGCACGTTTTTTTAAATAATTTCCAATCAAACTATAAAAAAGCAATATTAGTGGTATTAAAACTAATAGACCGACTAATAATTGTAAAAAAATGTTTTCGACTACAAATGTCGCACTAAAGGCCAAAGCAATGATTAAAGAATTAGTAATACCTAAAATATTAGTAAATTTTCGCATATCTATTTTATTGACATTTAGTTTATACTTTCTTACAAAATACATTACTTGATTAGTCTTTTTAAATTTATCGTATTTCTTTTTTTGTAAGATTACAGTAAATAAGTAAAATAAATAAACTATTAAAAACGCAATAATAAAAGCAACGAAATATTTCATAATTTAACCTCCAAACTATGTACTATTATATTATAAAATAAGAGTAATTACAATAATTTTAATAAAATTAATTAACTAATTAATTCCGGATTGTTGGCAAAGAAGTATATTCACTTTAGAATATACTTCTTTTTTTGGATATTTTAAAAATTGCCAATAAATTGCATAATTAATGACTTTTTTTGAGAGTGTAAAATAAAGTGTGTAAGTTAAAAAACTGCACACTTTATTTTACACTCTCAATTCGATTTTTATTAGATTAATTTTATTCTTTGTTTTTGTTATATACATCGATATTTTCCAACAATTTTAAAGCTTTATTAATAGCTTGTTCATTTGAAATATCTTCATTTGTATTTGTAGAATGATTATTTTTTAAATATTTAATCAAAATCCTATTTAATTCTTGTTTGTCGATCGGTTTGGCTAAATAATCATCAAATCCTTCTTTTATATATTGTTCTTTCATCCCATTGATCGCATTGGCTGTTAATGCAATAGTTGGTGTCTTATATCCTGGATTTACTTTTAATCTCCTTAATACTTCTGTCCCTCTCATCTTCGGCATCATATCATCTAATAAGATTAAATCATATTCTTTTCCACTCTTTATCTTCTCTAGACATTCCATTCCACTTTCTGCTGTTTCTATTTCTACATTGTATTGTTTTAACAACTTCTCTACTACTTTAATATTTAATTGATTATCATCTACTATTAGTATCTTCTTCCCTGTTAAGTCTACTTCCTCTTCTATCTCTTCTTCTTTTTCTATCTTTGCCTTCGATATCCTTTGATCGACTGCTACTTTAAATTCTGATCCTTCACCATATTGACTGTTAACTACTATATTCCCATTCATCATCTCAACTAGTTGTTTTGTTATCGCTAATCCTAGTCCTGTTCCTTCTATCGTTGTGTTTCGGTCTTCTTCTACTCTTTGAAATTTCGTAAATAATTTACTCATATCTTCTTGTTTGATCCCTCGACCACTATCTTTCACTGATATAAATAGCCGACATATTTCATTTTTTTTGACACATTTTACATCTAAACTTACATATCCTTCATCGGTATACTTTACTGCATTTGTTAATAGATTGATTAAGATTTTTTTGATATTAGCATGATCTCCATATAATACTTCTGGTATGTCTTCTGCTATATTTACTTTAAATTCTAATTGTTTATCTCCTATTCTCGCTTCGATTAATCTTACTATTTCTTTTAATATTTTCTTAATGTTATAATCTGTTTCAACTAACTCTAATTTCCCTGCTTCAATCTTTGATATATCTAATATCCCATTTACTATTTCTAATAATGTATTTGATGCGGTTATGACATCACTTGCATCTTCTTTTGCTTCTTCTAAACTGTCTGCATTTTTGATACATTCCGAAAATCCTACTATCGCATTTAGGGGCGTTCTTATCTCATGCGACATACTTGATAGAAAGTCACTTTTTGCTCGATTTGCTTTCTCTGCTGTATCTTTTGCTAAGTTCAATGCATTGATCATTTTGACATCTGGATTCTCGATGGTGAAATACATAACTAATATAACATACGATTCCATGACTGTAATTAATAAAAGCTCTGGATGTATAAATTGCCACAATGATACTATAGTTCCTAATATCAAAAACGCCAGTAATGGTAAATATTTTTTACTTCTTAATTTCTTAATATGTGTTAACATAACAACCAACATTGATAAAACTATAATACCAGAAAATAGATATGTCGTATTAACTGCTAATCCTGATGAATAAACAACGTCACCAATATTTATATGTTCAATTGGTAATATTGAAATAGTTATTGCCCCGATCACAAATAAAATTGTTGTAATTTTCTGTAATTTTTTTCGAAATTTATTATAAGTTTCACATGTGATTATCAAAACATAATACAAAAACAAAATTAACCATCCGACTAAAAAAACCATATATTCTTTGACTAAAATATCTCTAAGTAACAAAGGCGATGTATCAATTGAGCAAACAATTACACATGCAAATTCTAACATTGATCCAATCAAATTGACTATTATTAAATAGCCATATAATGTTGTTTCATAGCTCCTGATTTTATCTTTTGAAAAATAAACCATATTAATTAATAAACTTATACATATCCCACTAACTACAAAACCAATACTCATAACCAACCTCCATCAATAACTCTTTATAAAACTTTAAAAAACATAATTAATTTCTTTGATAAACCTTGATCTTCTCTTTTATATTTGGTGACAGTAATTTTATTTGTCCATCATCATAAACTGGTTTTACACATTTATCAGTTATACCTTCTAACATAAGAACACGAGAGTTTCTTTTTTCAGATTTAGTTCCAATAAAACCCTCTTCAAAAGTTCTAACACGATATAAAACTTTATCAGCCACTTCTTTTCCTAGTTTTTTAATAATTCTGTTTTCAATACTCATTAAAATCTTTTCTTTATTTTGAGGAGCGGTTGGCATAAATTCAACATGAACAACTGCTGTATTATCAATATTAATTACTTCATATGATAAAACATGTTTTGTATCACGTTCGACCTCTAAACCGATTAAGAATAGTGGGATTTTATTTCCATTATCTAAAATAAGTTCGTTACCAATACGTCCCAAAATAATAAGTGTTCCATGTTTTTCATTCATAGCGTAAACATTAGAATTATTCCATACTTCGCCGAAAGAGTCCTTAATTTTACTTTTTCTAGTCGCCTCTGGGTCATTTTTATAACATTTCATCGTTGTCGGTGTTTTAGTTCCTAATAAACCAATCTTACCACTAGGTAATCTATTACCATGCTCATCTAAAATTACAGTTTGAACCATAGCATATTTATTTAATCCACAATTTAAACCTGTTAACTTATATTTGGGATGTAAATCCTGCAATGAACGAAAAGCTGTGAAAAACATACCTCCACGTTCACAATCACCACCACCGATTGAAATTGGAACTGGAGCTAAAGGCCAAGGTAATTTTTCGACGCCACACTTAGCCTTTCTCAACATTTTATTGATAAACTTCTCTTCCCCTTTAGATGTTGGTTCGCCGACTGAAGTAAGAATCATCATATATGGCATCGTGAAATTTTTAAATCTTTCATCATTATATAACTTTTTAGCTGCATCTACCAACATATTTCGTGGAACAGCAATAAAATTAGGTTTATTGATTGCCAAACTGTACAATAAAAATTCACGATGATAAATCGGCTCAATCGCTACTGTACATTTTTTATAAAGGACGTCAGACATACTAGTAATAATCGAAGTATTAGAAAAAGTTGGTATAATCATTTCGCCAATTAAACCATTTGTCGATGGTAAATCGGCTAAATCAGGATCTTGAAATCTTCCCATCAATATTAAACTACGATTAGTATGAACAATCGCTTTAGGGCAATTACTAGTCGTACCACCACTATATGTTATTAAAAATTCTGTATTAATATCACCATTAACATAATCAGAAATATTTTTAATATCACTAACTGCAGTTAAAAAGTCTTGCTTTGATATTATTCTTTCATCATTTGATTTATATGATTCTATTTTATTTTCAAAATCATAGAAATTTCTATCTAATTCAATATATGGATCTTTGCCATCTTTTAAAGAATCAGTTAAAGAAAACATTACAATTTCATTTATTTTAGAATTTGCAAAAAATTCTTTATATTTACCATAATTATCATCACTACAAATAACAAAATCAGTATCACAGTCATCGATAATTTTATTAACATAATCTATATCAAAAGCACCATAAGAATTAACCTTGGCTTCTAATAAATTAATAGCCATAATTGTATAAATGAATTCTGGACATGGCGACATAAAAACTGGCACTTCTGTTCCCTTAGTAACACCTTTTTTGCTTAATACTGATGCATATTTGGAAACATTTTCAAACATTTCTTGAAATGTAATTTTTGTACCACGATATAAAAGTGCAATAGCATCTAAATTGTCTTTATTTTTTTCATATAAGTCTTTAGTCCAAGAACGATTGTGGTTTGTCTCAACATCAATTAAACCTTTTTGTACTTTAATTGAATATGTATCAATATCTATGTCAAATAGTTCTCGTAAGATATTTTTTGTATGTTCATAGCCATTTAAATCATAATTCATAATATTACCCCCCTTAGATAATCAACTGAATAATATAAAATAAATTTATTCATAAGATTGCATCTCATTTGTCGTTATTTTAGCATAAATAAAAAATATTATCTAATTGCGTGCTTGAATTGGCTCTTTTTTTGCTTAAAGCAAAAAATAACGCTCTAAAGCGTTACTAAACTGTACTAATATATTCCAACAGTCTTAAGAATAATTTAACAAATTTTTTTTCTAAACCTTTATTGCCAAGTTTTCTGATAGCAATTCTTTTTTTCTTGATTGGTAGATTACTGAAAATAATCTCATCGATTTTTTCTTTCATCGTAGTTTCGATTTGTAAGTCACCTAAAATTCCTTCAATATCATCGTTAATCAATCTGGTTGGATCAAACTCGATATCTTTTCCTTTACAGTTAACTGTCAACTGATTTATCGATTTGACATTTTCAATTTCTACTATAAAGTCTGGTCCAGAAACATACGATTTACAATCAATCTGTTGTTTATTATCATAAACGACAATATCACTGGCCTGTTTAGCATTTCTAAATACCAATTTATAATTGCGATATTCAGGAACAATCCCACTTTTTCCTTCTAATGCCCTAATTATAACAGTATAATTGCTAGGCATATAATTATATTCAATTTTAGTTAGTAAATAAAATCCTTTTTTATATAAACTTGACAGTCCATCATCTTCATATAACAAATATTCATTACTAATACCAGGGAAAAAATGAATTTCCATATTTTTAGGAGGATTAGTATCATTTATACTATCATTTATTCCTAAAGGTATAATACTACCAGCTTTAGCAAATACTGGATAATTCTGATCTTTATAAAAAGCAACATAATTATTATTACCAGGATATTTTTGACCAGTAAAGAAGTCATACCAAATACCTTCAGGCATATAAAATCGATGAACTACTCTATCCATAACATGATCTTTCTTTTTAGTGATTGGACAAACAAATAGTTGACTACCGAAATAATATTCATCACTATATAATAAATCATCATACATATCTGGGACTACATAATAAATTGGTTTCAAAACTGGGATACCATCTTTAGTATACTTATATGCTTCACTATACAGATAAGGTATCAATTTATGTCTTAACTCTAAAAAACTTTTAACTATTCCTTGCGTTTTTACGCTCCACCGCCAAGGTTCTCTTTTATAATACTTACCCTTATCAGCACCAAATTTCAAGATTGGTGAGAAAGTTCCAAGTTGAACATATCTAATATATAATTCATTATCTTCAATTCCTTTAAAATATCCACCAATATCATGACTCCACCAACTTACACCGTTATTAGTAGCATTAGCATTATATTTAGGTATTTGCTTTAATGATTCCCAACTAACAGTAGTTTTACCAGCATACAAAACAGGATAACGGTGTTGTACTAAATTACTACTGTAACTAAGAAGCATTGGTCTTCGTTTATAATTTCTCTCCATATCATAAAACTGATAATGTTTTAATAAAAAATCTTGAAGGTTATTTTTATAATTGTAACTATCCAGCCAATAAAAATCTACACCCAGTGCATCTAAAGGATGAATAAATATTTTTAAATAAACATCAACCCAACGTGGCTCTAAAACATTATAAGGAATTACTCCCTTTTCATCAACTGCTAAATATTTTTTAGCTTGTTCAAAATATTCATCAATATCGTAAAAACCCTCAGTAGGATCGATATTTAAACCTATTCTAATTCCTTGAGTATGAAGATAGGAAATCATTTCATAAGGAGCTTTGAATAATTGTTTGTTGAAAGTAAAACCGGTAGCTAAATACTTTTTGTTAATATAAGGGCGAATATGCCAATCCTTATCCAGTAATATTATTGATATTGGAATATCATATTTTTTGAAATTATCAACTAATTCTTTTAAAGTTAAGTCATTATAATCTTTATTACGACTCCACCAGTTACCTAATGCAAATCTAGGTATCAAACTAGGATAACCAGTTAAATTAAAATAGTCTTTCAAACATAGATAAAAATCATTTAAGTAAACAAATAAATAAATATCATAACCTGTAAAATCATTATCACTAAAAGTTCCATCTTCATTAATTATCTTACTTTGCGAATCGTCAATCGAAACAAAACCATCTAACGAATACAAACTTTTAGTATTCTCTATTTTCCCATTTTGGATAATTATTGGTGCTCCATAATTTTTTGCCTCGACATGGTTATAATACCACACCGAATTACTATTCAATACTTCAACCTTTAAATTTTTGCTATTATTAATTCTTTGTTCTTTTCTATACGACAGTTTAAAATAATTTGTATTTATTTCTAAGTAATTTCGATCTTGTTTAATATTGAAGTTTGGCTTTGAAAAATTTCTATTTATAACTAATTGTGTTGGGGCATCTAAAAATAAACCATTTTCTCTATATTCTATTCTAATTAATCGTTCGCTTAAAATGGTAAAACGATAATTCTTCCCTTGAACAATACTTTCCTTATTTGGTTTTATGCTTTCATAATCAACTTTAAAATGTTCACCTAAATTATACATAAATCACCCCTTTATATCTCTTCTATCTTCATAAAATTTGTGGTCTTAACTTTTTTAAAAGGATAACCTCCCGTAATTATGATATTATCTTTTCTCGTTAGTGCCAACATGTCTTGTGCTATTTTTTTGCTTTCTTCAATAATAGCATCTAAACTTTTTAAGTCGTGAATTAAAACTGGATAAACGCCAAAATTTAAAGCTAATGATTTGACCGTACCTATATTAGGACTAGGAGCAATAATGGGACAAACCGGACGAAACCTACTTATTTTTTTAGCTGTATAACCACTCATAGTAGGCGTAAAAATTGCCTTACATTGTAAATTTAAAGCGCAGCCTGCAACACTGTATGCTAAGGTACCAGTCATATCACGTTTTTCAGTTTGAATAGATTTTTGTAAAACACTATTATAGTCAATATCTCTCTCAGCCGCTTTAATTATTTTTTCCATCATATTTAAAGCTTCAACTGGATACCTACCAACAGTCGTTTCCCCAGATAACATCACAGCGTCCGTACCATCTAAAACAGCATTGGCAATGTCTGATACTTCAGCTCTAGTTGGACGCTCTAAATTAGTCATATTTGATAATAATTCAGTTGCAACGATACTTATTATTCCTTTGGAATGACATTTAGAAATTATTTTCTTTTGAATACCTGGTATTCTTTCAAGTGGTATTTGCGCTCCTAAATCACCACGAGCTATCATAATGCCGTCACTAACTTTTATAATATTATCGATATCATCAACTGCATGATCATTTTCAATTTTAGAGATAATTTGCAAATGATCATTACCCATGTTGATCAATAAAT
>CALVKK010000044.1 GCA_944332645.1 uncultured Bacilli bacterium | reverse complement strand
GTCACCAGTAAATTACAGGTTACAATCCTCTAATTAGAAACTATTTATAAACTGTCCAACTTTTGGGGTTCAGTTCATAGTCATTACTTAGTATTTTTATTGTACCTCATTTTTTCTTAAGTTAATTCCAATCATACCACCTAAAATACTAGCTACTAAGGTGATGATATATAATATGATATTAGAAATATTAAAACCAGTATCAAATGCTAGAAAATTAAAGATAAAGAAAATTATAATGCATATTATGCCATATTTGATTCCCTCTAGCCAACCTTTATTAATGCTTTCCTTACCAATAATTATACCACCAATAAATAAAGAGATAAAAGGCGTTATATAACTAAAAACGTTAACTATTTTAGTGCCAATTAATCCAATATAATTTAAAATGGTAATTAGTAAAGTTAAACTTAATAAAATTATTAAACTAATTCCTAAAGATTTCCCAATTCTTTTTAAAAATAACATTTTATCACCTAATAATTTTTATGTATATGTATAAATTTTTAGAACTCATTTCATAATTAAATAGGGTG
Organism: uncultured Bacilli bacterium; assembly: GCA_944332645.1. Taxonomy (GTDB): domain Bacteria; phylum Bacillota_I; class Bacilli_A; order RF39; family UBA660; genus Faecisoma. Next base: position 8,388 of record CALVKK010000044.1, on the reverse strand, counting down.
AGAATATGTATTATATAATAGCTTTGAAAACTTTTATTTTATATTTTTATATTATTATTTGTTATAGAATTATGGGTAAAAAAGAAGTAGGACAGTTAAGTATTATCGATTTAATTGTTTCAATTTTAATTGCCGAATTAGCAGCCATGAGTATTGAGGAGACTGATCGTTCTATTTTTATTTCACTTCTTCCTATAGCAGTATTGGTAATTATTCAAATTATGTTAAGTTACATTTCATTGAAAAGCAATTCTTTTAAAAAATTTATCGACGGTAATCCACAGGTCATAATTAATAAAGGTAAAGTCAATTTCAAACAAATGCAAAAAACTCGCTATAGCTTGGATGATTTGATTTCTCAATTAAGAGAAAAAGGCATTAAGAATTTAAATGACGTCAACTATGCAGTATTGGAAAACAATGGTAAATTATCGATTTTTACGGATAATAATATTTATCCTATGCCGATTATTGTAGATGGAGTAATCGATATTGATACGATTAGAAATATGAATAAAGATCTTAAATGGGTTTATCGGATTTTAAATAAAAATAATATTAGGTTAGAAGATGTATTTTACGCTTTTTATACAAAAGAAAAAACCTTTATTATTAAAAAAAATGAAATTAATTGACTAACTAATTTTTAAAATATATAATTAATGTAGTAGGTGATGTCTATGCAAAAGGGCTTTACATTAGTTGAAATGTTAGCAGTTATCATTATTTTGACTATTGTTGCGACAATTACTTTTCCAATTGTGTCACAAAGCATTGAAAAAAATCGTGAAAAATTGTACTATGCTCAATTGGATGAGATAAAATTAAATGCTGAAAAATGGGCATATTCAAATTTAGATTTGTTACCAACTGTGGAAGATGAGATGATAACGATTACTTTGCAAAATTTAAAAGAGGGTGGTTTTGTAGCATTAGATATAAGAGATCCTAGAAATGATAAATTGTTACCTAATGATTTGAAAATAACAATTACCTTTAAAAATAACAATTACGTGATAGAAGTTTTATCTGATAGTGGTACTATTGATAGTGTTTTTGAAAAAGGAGCCCCGACGATTATTTTAAATGGCAATGTTGTTGAATATGTGGAAATAAATAGTACTTATATTGAAAAAGGAGCCTTAGCTAAAAATAGTTCTGGTGATTTACTTGGAGATACTTCAATAATTTATCAAAAAAATGGTATTGAAGTAGGTGGTATTGATACTAGTGATATTGCTACTTATACAGTTACATACAGTGTATCTGATAGTGAATATCGTTCGACTATTATTAGAACAGTTATTGTAAGGGATACAACACCACCAGTGATATCATTACCAAATAATAATAGGTTGACATCTTCTGAACTTGCTAGTTTTGATCTGTTGGCTGGAGTAGTAGTGACTGATAATAGCAACCAAGAAATCAGTATCGAAACTCGTGGTTATGATTTTTTGCCAACAGATAAGATAATTGAGTATAAAGCTTGTGATATCTATGGTAATTGTACTACGCAAAGACGATTAATTAAAGTAAACTAAAAAGCACCAATTTGGTGCTTTAATTTTATTTAACAAATTATTATTTAAAAAAATGCTTATTCAGCATTTTTATAAGCTTCTAAAATCTTATCTTGGAACATCTTACGAGTTTCTTGATTAATTGGATGAGCTATATCACGATATTCCCCATTGGCTTTTTGACGGCTAGGCATAGCTATAAATAAACCATCATTACCTTCGATTATTCTAATGTCATGAACTGCAAAGCAATCATCGATTAGAACAGATGCTTTTCCTCTCATTCTTGAATTTTCTTTTTCTTCTTTACGAACTGTAACTGATGTAATTTCCATTAAAAACCTCTCCCTTCAGTATTTACTACAATTTAAGTATAACCTATTTTTGCCAAAAAAGCAATACTTTAATACTCAATTTTTATTGTTTTATTTATAACATCAGTATAAGAAAAAGATTTTTTTTCATTATTATTTAACTCAACTAAAAAAACATTTTCATATAACTCTTTAATAGTTACATAATATTTTTCATATTTGTTTCGCCCTAAATTACATTTGATTGTTACTTTTTCGCCGATATAATTATTTAATTTACCTCTTATTTCTCCAATCATCTGGGATAACCTGTATACATCGTTCCTTTAGTTATAACTCCACCAATACCATTTTTACCATATTTAGTGTTTTCAATTATTCCTTTTAAATCAATATCTTGATTGACATCAGATAAACTCATTTTAGTAGCTATAATTGCAGGATCTAAAGCATGGATATTAATTCTTTTGGGACTACTTGCAAAATTAGCCCCAGCTTTAATTAATTCTTCATAATCTGACTGACAAGCTCCAGCAATAATGATTAATTTATCGTGGCTTTTTTCAAATTTTCGTGCTTCTTTGATTGCTTTAACAAAATTAATGCTGTTTTTATAAGCATTGATATTATCAAGGTTACCTTTTTTCTTATAGTAAGCATCATGACCTGTTATAACGATAATATTTGGATTATATTCGCTTAGCCATTCTTTAATATACAAGGGGATATTTTCCTCTTTTTCATTAATTCCAACTGCCCATATGTTAGCTTCTTTATAATATTGTAGGCAACGATTTAGATAATCAGGATCACTATCTATATGTAATATTTTACCTGGCAAATAAAAATAGTCATCACGATTTAAATCTGGATTAGGCTTGACTCTTTCCTCGAATTCTTTATCTTCTAAATCAACTTGATCAAATTTAGCTAAATCGTCTTTGTTACTATCTGCACATAAGCGTATATTTAGTCCTTTTAAATAATAGATATCATCGATAATATCAGTTATAACAAAGACAATATCATTATTGTAAGATTTTCTAGTAACTAAATCTCCTATGTCAAAATTCATATAATCACCCAGATAAATTATATGAATGAAAAGAGGTAAAAAGACCTTAAAACATAATTTACATATTAGACTATCCATGTTATAATACATGGGTGGAAGTGATTTGATGAAAACATTGATTATACCTTCTAAAAAGGAACAATTCAGACTGGATTGTGATGGAATTATTGTGGGAATTAATAATTTAAGTGTCAATTTGCCATGTTATTTTGAATTAGATGATTTAAAAAATATTGATAAAGAAATTTTCGTTTGTCTAAACAAAAACATGCATAATGATGATATTAAGCTATTAGAGGAAGTATTAATTAGATTAAATACCTACAATATTAAAGGAGTTATCTTTTATGATTTAGCAATCCCTAATTTAGCTAAAAAATTAAAACTTAACTATGATTTGATTTGGAATCAAGAGCATATGACTAATAACTATTACACTATTAATTTTTGGTATGATTATAATGTTAAATATACATGGGTTTCTAATGATATTTCTTTAAGGGAAATGAAAGAGATAAAGCAAAATACTAATGCCAAACTATTGGTGACCTTATTTGGTTATTTACCAATGTTTACTTCACAACGTCATTTGGTTAAAAATTATTTAAAAACATTTTCGCTAAAAGACAATTCAAAGGTAAATTACATTGCTAAAGAGGGCAAAATTTATCCTTTAACAGACAGTAAAATGACAGTGGCTTATACCGATTTTATCTTAGATGGTCTTGAAGAAAAACTTTTACTTGACTATGATTATATTGTTTTAAATAGTTTTTTAATATCAGATGATAAGTTTGAAAAAGTTTTGAAAATTTTTAATGATGCCAATAAAAAAAATATAAAGGAATTGCAGTTACAGTTAAATAAAATGTTTGATAATTTAGGAAAAGGTTTTTTCTATAATGAAACTGTATATAAGGTGAAATAATGAAACCAGAATTATTAGCGCCAGCTGGCGATTTGGAAAGATTAAAAGTAGCTTGTTTATATGGGGCAGATGCTGTTTATATTGGTGGTTTATTATTTGGATTAAGAGCCAATGCCGTTAATTTTACAATCGATGAAATAAAAGAGGGAGTAAGATTTGCTCACAATTTAAATAAAAAAGTTTATGTAACTGTCAATACAATTCTCCATAATAAGGAGATAAAACATGTCATTAAGTATTTAAAGCAATTAGATAAAATTGGTGTTGATGCTATTATCGTAAGTGACTTAGCCGTTTTAGATTTAGCTAAAAAAAATACTAATCTCGATATTCATATATCAACTCAACAGTCGACTTTAAATTATGAAGCTGTTAAGTTTTTAAAAGATTTAGATGTAACTAGAGTTGTTTTGGCTAGAGAAGTTAGTCAAGAAGAAATAGCTATCATTAAAAAAGTCGGATTGGAAGTTGAGATATTTATCCATGGTGCGATGTGTGCCAGTTTCAGTGGTCGTTGCGTCTTATCCAATTATTTCACTAATAGAGATGCTAATCGGGGGGGGTGCAGTCAAATATGCCGGTGGGATTTTGACCTATTAGATGAAAATAAAAACATTCTTCAAGGAACTAAAAATTTTACGTTCTGTTCTAAGGACTTATCTCTTTTAAAGCATATTCCTGATATATGTAAAATGAAAGTAAATTCTTTGAAAATAGAAGGTCGTATGCGCTCTATTTATTATATTGCGACAGTAGTAGGGATTTATCGTCAAGTAATCGATGATTATTACAATCAAAATTATGTATACAATTTGGATTATGAGAATATACTATCTAGAGTAGCTAATCGTGATAGTATTGTTCAATTTTTCGATAATAATTATACTGAAAGTTGTAGTTACTATAACAATCGAATTGAAATTTCTAATCAAGATTTTTTAGGAGTTGTCATAAACTATGATGAGCAAACAAAAATAGCTACGATCGAACAGAGAAATTACTTTAAAAAAGGTGATGTCGTCGAATTTTTTGGTCCAGATAATGTAGTTGGTCGAACTTATTTAGTAGAAGATATATATGACAGCGACCAAAATAAAATCGAAATAGTAAGACATCCTAAGCAAATTGTGTTTTTGAAAGTTGAATGGACATTAAATAAATATGATTTAATGCGAATTAAAGTTGACAAAAACAGAAAAATGTAGTATTATTCTTTGTGTTCGTATTAAGAAAGGTGATTACTATGTCAAACAAAGAAGTTTACGTAACCGCTAATGGGTTAGAAGAAATGCAAAAAGAATTAAATAATTTAATTAACGTCAGAAGACCTGAGATTATTAATGCGCTAAAAGAAGCACGTGCTTTAGGCGATTTGTCTGAGAATGCTGAATATGACGCTGCTAGAAACGATCAGGCAGTTGTCGAAAATCGAATCAAAGAATTAGAATTGTTAATTGAGAACGCTAAATTAATTAGTGAAGTAGATACTGATCGAGTTACTATTGGGACAAATGTTAGAATAGAATATGTTGCCGATGGTGAGGTAGAGACTTATTCTATTGTTGGCAGTACGGAAGCTGATCCATTTGAAAATAAAATATCTAATGAATCACCTATTGCTCAAGCTATTTTAGGATTAAAAGTTGGTAGTATTGCGTCAGTTGAAAGTCCTAATGGCAAATATGACGTGAAAGTCGTTGAAATTTTTTAAAACATCTAAAAAGATGTTTTTTTTAAAAAATTTACTTGAAAATAAAGTTTAAATATTATATACTATTTAATGAACTTTGAAGGAGGAAAAAATATGAAAGAAGTTTTAATTAAAATTGATGGTGAAGATTGGAAAAATGCATTAGATAAAGCGTTTAAAAAATTAAATAAAGAAGCTAAGATAGATGGTTTTCGACCTGGTAAGGCACCAAAAGAAGTCTATATTAAAAAATACGGTATGACTAATATCTATATGGAAGCAGCTGAAAATTGTTTAAATCAAGCCTATGAAAAGATGTTAGAGCAAAATGGTGATGATGTAATTGTTGCACAACCGGAGATTAATTTAAGCGCTGTTACCGATGATTATGTTGAATTTAGATTTAATTTAACATTAAAGCCAGAAGTTAAATTGGGTAAATATAAAGATTTAGGTGTTAAAAAAGAAACAGTAAAAGTAACTCAAAAAGAAATTAATGATGCGATAGAACAAATGCGTCAAAAATATATTGAAAATATCGATAAAGAAGGTAACGTTGAAGATGGTGATGTAGCTGTTATCGATTTTGAAGGATTTAAGGATGGTGTTCCTTTCGATGGTGGTAAAGGAGAAAATTATTCTTTAAAAATAGGTAGCAATACTTTTATACCAGGTTTCGAAGAGCAAATAATTGGTATGGAAAAAGGAGAAGAAAAGGAAATTAATTTAACTTTTCCAGATGATTATCACGCAGAAGATTTAAAAGGCCAAGCTGTCACTTTTAAAGTTAAAGTTAAAGAGATAAAACAACAAAAATTACCTGAATTAGATAAAGATTTTTTCTTGGATTTAGGGATGGAAGGAATTACAACGAAGGAAGAATTAGAAAAACAGTTAGAAGAAAATATTAAGGTTAGAAAAGAAGCAGAAGTTGAAAATAAATATATTGATGAATTATTAGCTAAGGCTAGTGAAAATACTAAAATAGACATTCCCGAAGCTATGATCAATGAAGAGATTGATCGTATTTTAAAGCAATATGAAGAGAATTTGAAAATGCAAGGAATAACATTGGAGATGTTTTATCAATTTACAAATAGTGATGAACAAGCGTTGCGAGATCAGATGAAAGATGAAGCAAAAAATCGTGTTACATATCGCTTGATGTTAGAAGAAATCGCTAAGGCAGAAAAAATAGAAGTTAGTAATGAACAAGCAGAGATCGAAGCTGTTAATTTAGCTACTAAATATCAAATGGACAAAGATGAATTTTTGAAAAATTTTGGCGGTTTAGAAATGGTAAAATATGATCTAAAAATGCGTCAAGCTTTAGAAGTTCTAAAAAAATAGAACTTTTTTTGTTATAATATTAAATAGGTGATATTATGCGTGTAATAAGTGGTAAATATAAAGGAAAAAAGTTAGAAGGTTTTAATATTGTAGGTACAAGACCAACGATGGATAGAGTCAAAGAATCGATGTTTGCTTTAATTCAAAATGAAATCAAAGATGCGATTTGTTTGGATCTGTTTGCTGGAAGTGGTAGTTTAGGTATTGAAGCTTTAAGTAATGGCGCTAAAAAATGTTATTTTGTTGACAATAATCAAATTGCTATCAATACAATCATTAAAAATACAAAAGATATGACTAACAAGGAAATCTTAAAAAAAGATTGTTTTGTCGCTTTAGACGAATTTAAAAATAAAAATACTTTTGATATAGTATTTTTAGATCCACCTTATCATGATGATTTTATTAATAAAATTTTGATTAAATTAAAGGAAAATAAACTATTAAATACTAATGGAATTATCGTTTGTGAATTAGAAGATGATAACATTAAAACTGATTTTAAATTAGTCAAAGAAAAAAAATATGGTTATAAAAAAGTGAAAATATTTAAAAATTAATGTTTTATTAAACATTATCAAGTCAAACTGTAGGGTTTGATTTTTTTAAATTATTTAATTTCAAAATATTTTTGCAGGAATCTACCTATTTGGTTGCTAATATAACTGGTAGGGAGGTAAAGAAGTGTTTAAGAAAAACATAATAAGACAAGATGGTTTAAAAGATTGTGGCCCGACATGCTTAGCTATTATTATTAAATACTACAAAGGTTATATAGCTATCAATGAATTAAAACAGATGTGTAAAACCGATAGAAACGGTACGACAGCTTATGATTTGATTGAAGCTTCTAAAAAATGTGGCTTTGAGGCTTATGGCATGCGGTGTCAATTAAAAGATATCAACAAGGAAAATATAATTTTACCATGTATTGCTCACGTAACGATTAATAACTCCTACAATCACTATGTTGTAATGGAAAAAATTGATTTTAAAAGACGAAAAATTTTAATTAACGATCCAATCGGTCAAAAGAAATATTATCACTTTGATGAATTTAACAAAATTTTTAATAATATTCTCATCTATATGTACCCTATAAAAGTAATAAAAAATACCCCTAATAATTCGCTTAAAAAATTTGTCTTTAAAATCATAAAATCCTCGACAAGACAGTTGGTTCAAGTAATTATAATTTCAATCTTTATTACATTGTTTTCTATTATCACATCATTTTATATGCAGTATATGGTTGATAATGTTATGTTTTCTAAATCTAAAATAATTCTTATATTTATATTATTTTTAATTGTTTATTTTTTAAAAATAATATCTGATTTCTTAAGAAATAAAATACTTATTTTAATTAATCAAAAAGTTGATTTTAACCTTACTTTTAATACTTTTAAACAAATTATAAACCTTCCTTATCGTTACTATAAGAATAATACAACAGGTGAAATAATTTCCAAGATCAACGATCTTGAAGTTGTAAGACAGGTAATTAG
>CALVKK010000043.1 GCA_944332645.1 uncultured Bacilli bacterium | reverse complement strand
TTTTATTGCATTAGTGTTAATGGTTTTTTATAGCAAAAGAATAAAATTATCCATTTGATTCTTTTCTTATTGTTTGTAAATAATGTAAAATTAATATATAATGGTAATTGGTGAAGCAAAATGGAACAAAAAAATATTCGTAACTTTTCAATTATTGCTCATATTGATCATGGTAAAAGTACTTTAGCCGATCGAATATTAGAAATAACTGGTGCGATTACTGATAGAGAGAAACAAGATCAATTATTAGATAATATGGATTTAGAAAGAGAAAGAGGAATAACAATTAAATTAAATGCTGTTCAGTTAAAATATAAAGATTATATATTACATTTAATTGATACACCAGGGCATGTGGATTTTAATTATGAAGTGTCAAGATCTTTGGCTGCTTGTGAGGGAGCAATATTAGTAGTTGATGCTGCTCAAGGCATTGAAGCTCAAACTTTAGCTAATTTATATTTAGCATTGGATTCTAATTTAACGATAATACCTGTTATTAATAAAATTGATTTACCTAATGCTAATATAGAGTGGGTAACCAAAGAACTAGAAGAAAATCTAGGATTTGATAAAAATGAAATTATATTAACTTCAGCTAAAAACGGACTTGGAATAGATAAATTAGTTGATGAAATAGTTAAAAAAATACCTAGTCCTAAAGGGGATATTAATAAGCCACTACAAGCATTAATATTTGATAGCTTTTATGATACCTATCGTGGCGTGGTTGTATTAATTAGGATTGTAAATGGTCAAGTAAAAGTTGGAGATAAAATAAAATTAATGGCGACTAATAAAGTGGAAGAAGTAGTCGAATTAGGTGTTAACACCCCTAAAGAAGTTAAGAAAACAGAGTTGGTAACTGGCGAAGTTGGTTATTTATGTGCTTCAATTAAAGATATATCTGATATTAAAGTAGGGGACACAATTACTTTAGAAAGTAATCCTGCTCAAAATACATTGCCAGGATATAAACCAATGAAACCAATGGTATTTTCAGGAATTTATCCTATTGAAACCTCAAAATATCCAGATTTAAGAGAAGCTTTGGAAAAATTAAAATTAAATGATGCATCACTTGAATTTACGCCAGAAACATCTAAGGCATTAGGATTTGGATTTAGGTGTGGATTTCTAGGATTATTACATTTAGAAATAATTAAAGAAAGGATTGAAAGAGAATTTAATATTAATTTAATTGTTACAAGCCCTTCTGTTATTTATGAAGTAGAATTAACTGATAATACAATTATTAATATCGATAGTCCAAGTAAAATGCCTGATAAGGTAAGAATTAAAGATATAAAAGAACCCTATATTAAGACATCTATTTTTGTTCCTTCTACTTATATTGGACCTATTATGGAGTTGTGTCAAGATAAAAGAGGCAATTATATTTCAATGGAATATATCGATAAAACAAGAGTTAATATTCATTATGAAATACCTTTATCAGAAATAGTTTATGATTTTTTTGATAGGCTAAAAAGTATTTCAAAAGGATATGCTTCATTTGATTATGAATTGATAGGTTATAAATCAAGTGATTTAGTTAAGATGGACATACTATTAAATGGTGAAGTTGTCGATGCTTTAAGTGTCATAGTTCATAAAGATTTTGCTTATAAACGAGGTAAAAATATTGTTGAAACATTAAGAAAAATGATACCAAGGCAACAATTTGAAGTTCCTGTTCAAGCTAGTATTAGTAATAAGGTAATAGCAAGGGAAACTATTAAAGCTGTAAGGAAAGATGTTTTAGCTAAATGTTATGGTGGCGATGTTTCAAGAAAAAGAAAACTATTAGAAAAACAAAAAGAAGGGAAAAAAAGAATGAAAATGGTAGGAAGAGTCGAGATACCAGAAGAAGCATTTTTAGCTGTTTTGAAGGTTGATGAGGAATAAAAAAGTTTAAGAATTTAAGCTTTTTTTGTGTTAAAATGATAAAGGTGGTATTATGTCAATTTACATTCATATTCCTTTTTGTAAAAGTATTTGTTCATATTGCGATTTTGCCAAATTCTATTATAATTCTAACTGGGTAGATAATTATTTGGCATCTTTAGAAAAAGAAATAAAAGCAAATTATAAAGGTGAAGTAATTGAAACTATTTATATTGGTGGTGGAACACCGACATCATTAAATATCAATCAATTAAAAAAACTACTTCAATTAACTAAACTATTCAATTTTAAAACAATCGAATTTACAGTTGAAACTAACGTCGATTTAGATTTAACTAAAATAAAACTATTAAAAAAATATGGAGTTAATAGGATCAGTATAGGTGTTCAAACAGTGAATCAAAAGCATTTAAAATTTTTAAATAGAAATCATACTAAAGAAGAAGTAATTAATTTGGTTAATCAACTGAAGAAATATGATTTTAACATCAATATCGATTTAATGTATGGGATGCCTAATCAAACACTAGCAGAACTAGAAAATGATTTAGATTTTATTTTAAGTTTAGATGTTAATCATATATCAACATATTCCTTAATAATTGAGCCTCATACTAAAATATATATTGATAATGTCACCAATATCGATGAAGATTTGGATTATCAGATGTATCGATTAATTAATCAAAAACTAAATAATTATGTTCATTATGAAATAAGTAATTATGCAAAAGAAGGTTATTACTCCAAACATAATTTAGTTTATTGGAATAACTTAGAGTATTATGGTTTTGGTATTGGAGCCTCTGGTTATGTTGATGATGTAAGATATGACAATACCAAATCGTACCAAAATTATATCGAAGGTAATTATGTATTAGAGAGTCATCGATTATCGAAAAAAGAACAAATAGAAAACGAATTTATTTTAGGTTTTAGAAAATTAAAAGGAATCAATATCTTTAAATTTAAAGAAAAATATAAAATTGATATTCTAAACATTAACGTTGTTAAACAAATGTTAAATGATGGTAAATTATTAATCGATGATGGTTATTTGAAAATAAACCCTAATGATATATATATTTCTAATACTATTTTAGTTAACTTTATTGACTTGAGTTTTTGATTAAGATAAAATTAAAATGGTGGTAAGGATGACAAAGTGGGATAAAGAATATATAAAGTTATGTAAAAAGATTTTAAAAGATGGTGTTGAAGTTGAAAATAGAACTGGAACAAATACAATTAAAATTCCTAGTTATCATTTAAAGTTCGATTTGTCGAAGGAATTTCCGGTTTTAACGACTAAGCAATTATATTTTCGACAAGCTATTTTAGAAATGCTGTGGATATATCAAGCTCAATCTAACGATGTTAGATGGTTACAAGAGAGAAATGTTCACATTTGGGATGAATGGCAGATTGATGAAAACGGATTATGGAAAGCTAATCAGATGGTCTTAGAAAATGGGAAATTAGTTAAAAAAGATATTGTAAAACAGTTTGATAAGAAATATGCTTATACGATTGGGACGGCTTATGGCTACATTGTCAATAAATTTAAGTTAATTGATAAATTGATTGACACAATTAAAAATAATCCTAATGATCGCAGATTAGTAATGTCTTTATGGCAAGACGATTATTTAGATACAGCAGTTTTGCCTAGTTGTGTTTGGAGTAGCGAATGGGATGTTACTGAAGGGAAATTAAATCTATGGGTTCATCAAAGAAGTTGCGACGTTCCTTTAGGATTGCCTTTTAATGTTACTCAATATGCAGTTTTACTTAGTTTAATTGCCCATGTTTGTCATTTAAAACCCGGGACTATTGATTGGAGTATTAAAGATGCCCATATCTATGTTAATCAAATAGATGGTATCAAAGAACAGATTGCTAGATTTGAAACTTTAGAAGATCTTAAAGCACCTCAGTTATGGATCAATCCGAACATCGATGACTTTTATAAGTTTGATAATTCTAAAGATTGTAACGATATAAAAATAGTTGGTTATGAGCATCATGGCCCAATTAAATTTGAAATATCACAATAGGAGGTATATATGATTAGTTTGATTGCTGTTGTTGGAAAAAATAACGAATTAGGTAAGAATAATGATCTGATTTGGCATTTGCCGAACGATTTAAAATTTTTTAAAGAACAGACGATTAATAGGATCGTTGTTATGGGATATAATACATTCATTTCTTTAGGGCGTCCGTTACCCAATCGAATTAATGTTGTTTTATCTAGTGATAAAGTAGATTTACCTATAGGTGTTTTACAGTTTAATAATTTAGAGGATTTAAACGATTATATTTGTGATAAAGATGTCTTTATTATCGGTGGTGCTTCTTTGTATAAACAGTTTATCGATCAGGCAAAACGAATTTATTTAACAGAAGTAGAAGCAACTAGTGACGCTGATGTATATTTTCCTAAATTTGTCAAAACCAAATATAAAAAAACTGTATTAGGTCAAAATAGTGATAACAATATAGATTATACTCATGTTTTATATGAAAGGAAATAGATATGCGCGGGAAAATTGTGGTTATCGAGGGAACTGATTGTTCGGGTAAAGAAACACAGAGTAAGAAAATCATCGAAAATTTAAAAGAATATAATTTTAAGTATTTTTGTTTTCCTAATTATGATAGTCCGACTGGTAAGATAATCGGTGGTCCATACTTGGGAAAAGAACAAATCAGTAGTGGTTGGTTTAAAGAAGGAGCCACTAATGTTGATTTTGAAGTAGCTTCTCTTTATTATGCAGCTGATCGTAAATATAATATATCTAAAATCAACAAAGAATTAGAAAAAGGTCATAATGTTATTTTGGATCGTTATGTTTATTCTAACATGGCTCATCAGGGTGGGAAGGTAGACAACAAAGAAAAACGGTTAGAAACATATCGTTGGATTGAACAATTAGAATTTAATCTTTTAGCATTACCACAGCCAGATATCAAAATATTTCTCCATGTTCCTTATGAGGTATCTTTAAATATAAGGAAAAATCGTACTGAAAAATTTGATCAACATGAGTCTAGTCAAGAACACTTAATTAACGCTGAAAAAGCCTATTTAGAACTAGTCGATTTATATGATTTCAAAACGTTTGAATGTAGTAAGAATGGAGAAATGTTGTCAGTTGATGAAATAAATAACGAGTTATGTGAATATATTAAATCCAAACTAAAACCTGAATAAATTTTCAGGTTTTTTTGAATATATTGTATTAGGTGAGATTATGCAAATAATATCGCATCGCGGAAGTAACGTAAGTAATTACAAACCTAATACTAAACAAGCATTGCTTACCGCATTAAGTTTAGATTTCATTGCTGGAATTGAATTTGATATTAGAATAACTAAAGATAAAAAAATAGTGATAATTCACGATCCAATCATTAATTTAGTCAGTGATGGCAGTGGTATAGTAAAAAAGATGAAGTATAAAAAAATGCTTAAATATAATTTTGGAACGAAAGAAAATCCTAGCAAAATATGTACTTTAGAAGAATTATTAGATAATATAAAAAGTAATAAAAAAATATTAATTGAATTAAAAGAAGAAAGCGATGATTTTGTTAATTTTGTCGATATAGTTTATCGTATCATCAAAAATTATAATTTAAATATTTATATTACTAGTTTTAATTATGAATTGATCCAATATTTTAGTACAAAATATCACAACTGTGGTTTAATCATCGGTTATGGTATAAATACTAAACGATTATATAATCATTTTAATTTTAATATTTTAACTTATAAATATCGCAAAATTTACAACAAAAAAGAAACATTTTTATGGACAATTAACGAAAAAAAGAATGATTTAGAAAACTATAACATTATTACAGATCAACCATATTTATTTAAAGACTAGTTGCTTGATCGATTCAGAAAAAATTTTAGCATTTTGATCGATATTTAAAATTATCTTGATTATTGATTTTCTTTTTTTTCTTGAAACCATAATCATTAAAATGTTTTCGTTAACGATGTAACTATCATAATCTGCGATACTGTTTTTCATTTGCTCATATTTCTTACTGATAACGAGTAGCATGTTATTACCTAAAGCTATTTTTTCTTCAATTATGCTACCAACATAACTACCGATTAAAGATCCTAAAGCGAACACAAAAATTTTAAAAATATCATTATTAATGACAACCATACTAGTAGAAATAACCCAGACAATCGCGAGTAAAAAATTGAGAATAGCGCCTTCTAGTTTTTTACCATTAGAAACAATAATAAGTCTTAATGTACCTAGCGTATTTTCTAGAATTTTTAATAGAAATATTATTAAATACGTCATATTATTCACCAGTATTATTATGGAATGTTTTTAAAATATTAATTAATTTTTGTTTAACTATCGTAAAATAATCCATAATAAAACTATAGGAGGATAAAAATGACACAAAAAGAATTATTATATGTTGAAGATGCTGTTGGCCATGAACAAAATTTAGATACCATAACTAAAGAGACGATTAAACTTTTGCAAGATAAAAATCTTAAAATATTTATGGGAAATCAATTACAGATTCATCAAAACATAAAAGAAAAACTTATGAATTTGTTAAAGGAGGAGTTAGGATGAATGATCAAATTCTAATGGAAAATATGCTGTTATTGCTTAAGAGTAATATGGAGGTTTATGTTCATGGTACTTTGGAAGCATCTAACGAAAAAGTTCGTCAAGCTTTAAAATATGGTTTAGAAGAAACTTTAAGAATGCAACATGAATTGTATGATAAAATGACTGAATGTGGTTGGTATCAAGTTAAAAATATAGATAAGAATACTATCCAAGGAACATTAATTAAATTGCAAAATAAGACTAATTAAAGATATCATTTGATATCTTTTTAAAAATTTTATTTTTTAGCACTCATATATTGACAATGCTAACATATAATAGTATAATGTAGATAGCAGTTAGGGAACCAGACTGCTAAAGGTGGTGAATAATGCTTAACGAAAGACAGACTAAGTTATTAAAAGTAATCGTTGAAGATTATATTAAAACAGCTAGACCAATTAGTTCGAAAGCTATTTGCAACGTATTAAATTGTTCTAGTGCCACAATTAGAAACGAGATGAGTTTTTTAGAGGAGAATGGTCTTTTGGAAAAAACACACATTTCTTCTGGGCGAGTTCCTAGTGAAAAGGGATATCGTTATTATGTTGATCACATTATGGAACCTAAAAAATTAACTGGTGATGATATGTTAAAGTTACAAACTATTTTTCACAATTCAACATTAGTGCTAGAAGATTATATTGCTAAAAGTATGGAAATAGTTTCTGAGATGACACATCTAACAGCGGTAGTTTTAGGTAAATCATCTAAAGAAAACTGTGTGAGTAAGGTTGAAGTAGTTCCAATTAATGAGCACAACTTAATTGCAATAGTTATAACGGATAAAGGACATGTCGAACATAAGAATTTAACAATTACAGAAAATGTATCAATTAATGACATTAAACAAACAGTTGAATTGATTAATAAAATGATTATTGGCACACAATTAAATGAAGTTGGTAAAGTGTTAGAGTATGAAGTAAAACCAATTATTGGTATGTATGTTAAACAGCATGAGGTATTATATAATGCATTTTATAATGCGTTTAGTGATTTTGCGCAAGATGCCAATATAAAAATGGCGGGCAGAAAAAATATTTTAATGCAACCAGAATTTAATAGTACTGATAAAATAAGAGAAATCATTAGTAAATTTGAGGATAAAGAAATAGTTAACAAAATCGAAGAAAATGATAATGGTATTAATATTTATATTGGTAGTGAAACAGACTTTGACGATGATGTTACGATAGTAAAAATGAAATATGAAACACAAGGTGAAGAAGGAACTATTGCCTTAATAGGACCAAAACGAATGGAATATGATCGCGTTATTACATTATTAGAATATATAAAAGGACAAATAGAGAAAGAAGGTAAATAATGGAAGAAGAAGTAAAGCATGAACATAAAAATGAGCATTTAAATCATGAACACTGTAAACATTCAGATGAACATCCACATCATGAACCTCCAAAACCAGAAGATGGTCATCCAAGACCACATCATAAGCCACATGAACATTGTGAATGTCATGAATGTCACTGTGAACATGACAAGCCTAAGAAGGATAAAAATAAATATAAAGAAAGAATTAAAGAACTAGAAGATGAACTTTTACGAAGCAAAGCTGAATTTATTAATTATCGTAAAAGATTAGAAGACGAACAAGCAAGATTATTTAAATTTTGTAATGAAGACTTAATTAAGGAAACATTACCAATTTTAGATAATTTTGAAAGAGCAATAAGTATGGATGATACTAATTTGGACGATGAAGTATCTAAATTCTTATCTGGCTTTAAGATGATTTACTGCAATTTTGTTAACATTTTAAAAAATTATGGTGTTGTGGAAATTGACGGTAATAATAAACCTTTTGATCCTGTTTACCATGAGGCTATCATGACCGAAAAAAGAGAAGGCGTCGAAGCTGGTATGGTTCTTGAAGTATTACAAAAGGGTTATATTTTAAAAGAAAAAGTTATAAGACCAGCAATGGTTAAAGTTAGTGAATGAAAGGATGATTATATATGAGTAAAATTATAGGTATTGACTTAGGTACAACTAATAGTTGTGTCGCAATTTATGAAGGTGGGGAAGCTAAAGTTATCGCTAACCCAGAAGGAGAAAGAACAACTCCTTCCGTTGTTGCTTTTAAAAACGGTGAAATTATAGTTGGTGGAGCAGCTAAAAGACAAATGATAACTAATAAAGATACTATCTATTCAATTAAAAGATTGATGGGTACTGATAAGAAAGTTGAAGCAAATGGTAAGAAATATACACCTCAAGAGATTTCAGCCATGATCTTAGGTGATTTAAAGAAAACGGCTGAAGCTTATTTAGGTGAAAAAGTAAGCAAAGCTGTTATTACAGTTCCAGCATATTTTAATGATGCACAAAGACAAGCTACTAAAAATGCTGGTAAGATTGCTGGACTTGAAGTTGAAAGAATT
>CALVKK010000042.1 GCA_944332645.1 uncultured Bacilli bacterium | reverse complement strand
TTTCAGTTTTAATGATAACGGCTTTTAGTATATATAATTAAATTTGTTCAAAGTAAAAAAGTTTTAAATAAATTAATTTCTTTTATTTGATTAATAAATCACAAAAATCATGAAGATATAGAAAGAATAAATTTGATGTTATTCTTTTTTTCTTTTTTTAAATATGTTATGATTAATATAGGTGATTAGCATGAATAAATTGAAAAATATTTTAATATACACTTTAGCAATTTTGTATGTAATAATTTTTCCCATTATCACGCTTAAAATACTTAATTATTTTATGTTAAATGCAATGCTTAGCATAGCTTTAGGAATGTTTTTTCTTGCTCTAGTAATATTTAATACTTTAACAGTCTTCAAATTATTAGTTAATTACGATCGCGATGGTAAATTAACCAGTCCATTTCGCAAAATAAAAATATATTCTGATAATGAACTGATTGTTGCAGAAATGAATAATTTAAAAACTTATCAAAAGACATTAATTATTGGCAATAATTTAATTGTTATCAATGAAGCTGGAGTTTTTGAATTTGTTACACTAAACAAAATGGGGACTCTAAAAGGAGACATCAATGACGACGAATGGACAATTAATGATAAAAAAATTAAAAATCCATTCATTATTAAAGAGAACATATATCATTATTTTATTATTAGAGGCAACCTTGTTTTTAAAGTGACAGGTGTTTGGCTCACTACTAGAAGTTTAATTTATAATACTATGGACAAACGTCTAAACAAAAGAATTTACGATGCTAAGAAAATTGATAAAATTTATGATAGTTTGAAGGTGAAGTATGGCAATAACCAAAACTAAATTTATTAATTATAGTCGTTGTCCACGTTATGTGGCTTTAGATGATTTAAAAGAAGAAATATTAACTAAAGATGTTACTTTCGAAGAATATCAAAAAGAAGAAGAAGAAGAAAAAGTAAAAGAACTTTTAGGTATTATGCTTGAAGAGACAAGTAACGTTATCGATGAACAATTAGAAGTGATGTTACCTTATTATAATGAAATTGAAATATTAGCTGGCAAACTAGCTCCTAAATACTTTAACGGTACATTTAAATATGCTTATAATACTCAAGACCAAGAGAGTTTCGATTGCAAAATTAACGGAATTAGGTACATTTGCTATACAGATATTTATAACGAAGTTGATGATCACTTTAATATTATCGAAGTTAAAGCTACCACTAGCAAAAAATTTTTAAATATCCATTATGGTGAAGATGGGTATGAATCTATTTTTTATAAAAAAGATGGTATTTATTATCCGTTGGAAGATTTAGATATTAATTTAAGACCGAAGTATTATAATTGTCGTAATAAGTTATTTGATAAGTTAGATCCCGTTGGTCATTATGTGTATGATTTAGCAGTACAAAGATACATTATTGAAAACGAATTAAAACAAACAAATCGTTCATCACAGACTAGTAAAATCAAGTACTATTTAGCTGTTTTAAATGCTGATTATGTTTTTGATGGCAAATATGAAAAAGGTATACCAATATATGAGACAAATGATGGTAATGATATAGTTACTTATTTTGATTTAACTAGCATTACTAAAGATTATATGGATATTATCAATCTTGATCGTGATAAAGTAGAAAGGTATATTAGACAACTAGATAGTTCTAGATGTCCAATCGGAGTATATTGTGAAAGTAAAAAAACAACTAAGTGTGCATATTTAAAGATGTGTTGGGATATATTGCCAGAAAAAAATTCTATTTTGACGTATTTAGATAACCATCATGGTTTTAAAGATGGAAATATAAAATATAATGTGTATGATTTAATCAATGAAGGGATGACTAGTATGTTAGATGTTCCTGATGATTATTTAAATCGTAAGAAAAACGTAATTCAAAAACAGGTTGTCAAAACGCATACCCCTTATTTTAACAAAAGTAAAATAATCGACGGAATTAAACAAATAAACTACCCAATATATCATTTAGATTTTGAGACATTTCCATGTCCTTTACCGCGTTTTAAAGGGGAAAGACCATATACCCAGTCAGTATTTCAATTTTCTTTGCATATTGAAAAAGAAAGAGGAGTATGCGATAAATTTAAAGATCATTATGGTTATTTAGCTAATGATCAATCAGATCATCGGGAAGAATTAATAAAAGAATTGTTAAAATACATTGGTCAAGAGGGAACAGTCTTAGTTTACAATGAATCTTTTGAGAAAACTAGGCTTAAAGAATTAGCTGATATTTTCCCACAATACAAGAATGATTTATTAAAGGTGAAGGATAGAATATTCGATCTTATGAATATTGTTAAAACTAAGAGTAAACTATATGAAGAACTAGGTTACTCTAAAGAAGAAGCTTCTTTATTTAATTATTATCATGAAAATATGCAAGGATCATTTTCAATAAAAAAAATATTGCCATTATTTAGCAATTTATCATATAAAAATATGGAAATTGCTAACGGTGTTCAAGCTTTGGTTACATATGCTAAATTTAAACAGATGGATAAAGTGGAATATGCATATAAATATCAAAAATTAATTGAGTATTGTCAGCAAGATACTTGGGCAATGGTTGAAATTCTAAAAGGCATCAATGAAAGTGTAAAATAATGTCAAATTTTAATATATTTATTGTCAATCATCTTTTTTTAGATTATTATTAATATAGGAAGGTGATTAAAATGATTTATCCATCTATTGACAAACTACTTAATCAAGTTGGTTCAAAATACTTGTTGGTAAATATTGTCGCAAAAAGAGCACATGAAATCGAAGAAACCAAACATTATCAATTAAAAGAATATGAGTATGTTTCAAAAAAACCGATTGGCCGTGCCCTTGAAGAAATAGCCAAAAATAAATTAACATTAAAATAATTATGTGCGGGAACATTGAGTTTA
Organism: uncultured Bacilli bacterium; assembly: GCA_944332645.1. Lineage (GTDB taxonomy): Bacteria > Bacillota_I > Bacilli_A > RF39 > UBA660 > Faecisoma. The sequence goes on along the minus strand of CALVKK010000042.1, from coordinate 6,222 downwards.
ATTTTCTTTATGTAAATTACATATAATAGCATAATAATTGTTGTGATAGAGAAAAATTAACTTTACACACATTTACAAAAGCAAGCATAAAATAAATTGACTATTTAAATGGTGATATAATATAATTGTTTATAAGGGAATAAAAAAGAACTATTCCCCCCTGAGGAATAGTTCATATAAAAGAATAAAAAGGGGTTGGCTAGTGTGATACTAGCACCAATTCATTTCGAATTGGTACCATATATACTAAACGAAAAGATTGATTTTGTCAACCTTTTTTAATTATTTTAGTGAAGTTTTTAATGTGTTTAGGATATATTCTTTACTATTATCGTCACTATTGCACCATAATTCTTCAAAAAATACACCTAATCCAGGTAAGGTAATTTCATCTTTTTCTTTAATGGAAGCTTCGATTGAAGCTTTTATTTCATCGGCTTCAGCACCTTTGAAATTTTTTTTAATATGTTTTCGAATACTAATACTCATAAAATCAGTCCTTTCAAAAATTATTTTGTTTAAAAATAATTAAAATATGTATTTATTTTTATAAAAAAATATTATATAATAATAATGGAGGTAAGAGATATGGCAGGATGGCTAATCGCTTTAATCGTAATCGGGGCTATAGTTTTGTTACTTTTAATTTTTGTAGCAGGTACTTACAACTCTTTAGTTGGTTTACGAAATAAAGTGAAAGATCAATGGTCACAAATCGATGTATTGTTAAAAAGAAGGGCAGATTTAATTCCTAATTTAGTCGAGACAGTTAAAGGTTATGCTAAACACGAAAGTGAAACTTTAGAAGATGTTATTGCTGCTAGAAATAGTGTTGCTCAGGCTAAGACTACTGAAGAAGAAATCAAGGCTGATGGTGAATTATCTAGAGCTTTGGGTAGATTGTTTGCTGTGGCTGAATCTTATCCAGATTTAAAAGCTAACACAAATTTTATTGATTTACAAAATAATTTGAAAGAAACTGAAGATAAAATTCAGTATGCCAGACAATTTTATAACGATGCTGTTTTAAAATACAAAGACAAAATGGAACAGTTTCCTTCCAACATTGTGGCTTCAATATTCAAATTTAAACCTGAAGCATTTTTTGAAACTGACGATGCTTCAAAGGAAGTACCAAAAGTGCAGTTTTAGGCTTACTGAAGTAAGCTTTTTTTAAGAGGTTAATATGAAAAAAATAATATTTTTCTTTATGTTTTTTTTAGGATGCTTACCACTAGTTAAAGCTCAATACAATATTACAGATTATCGGGTTGATTTAACCGTTTTAGAAAATGGTGATGTAGTAGTTATTGAAGCATTTAAAATGGATGGTGTTTACAATGGAATTGAACGTAACGTTTATTATCAAGATAATTATACTGGTTATTATGGCAACAGTATAATTGCCGTTGATAGAGAATTATATGATGGTGATGATGTTGAATTATTGGAAGTTAGAGCTATTAATTTCACGAATACTGATACTTTCATAGAACTACGAGAAAACGGTGATTTGTTTAAAGACGTTAACGATGCTATTAAGGGACAACACGGTGTTTATACGATAACTTCTTTAACTAATGGTGAAAAATACAAGATTTATAATCCAAGTAAAATGAACAAAGATTTTTATCTTAGTTATACTTTAGAAAACATGATTATCAATCATGAAGATATTTCTGAACTTACAATGTATCTTTTTAAGGATATGGAAGAGGCAATCAATAATTTAGAAATCACTATCCATATTGCCGGCAACAAAAATTTACTAAGAACTTGGGTGCATGGTAATTTCGATAAAACAATCAACATTGTTGATGAGGAAACTGTACAGATTTATATTCCTCATCTTGAAGATTCTCAAGAGCTTGATTTTAGAATTGTTTTTGATGCTGGAATAATTGATTCCGATAAAAGGTCACATCAAGTTGTTTTGGAACAGATTGAAAAAATAGAGGAAAAATTAATTTCTAATGACGTTGAAGTTGATGATGATTCTAACAGCTTAAAAGAATCGGCTTATAATTTAGTAAGTATTGTCGAAAAAACTTATAATCGTAGTGATTATGATTTAGCTTATCAAGCTGTGTCATTGTTAAAAGATGATGAATTTAAAACACAATTATTAATTAAATTAATGAATATTGATCCTAAGATTGAACGAAGAGAAGTAATTTTAAAAGTTGTCTTAACAAGTATAATGGCATTTTGGTTAGTTGGGCTTATGATTATAATTTATCAAATATACAAAAAATATGGTAACAAAGTAGTATATGAAGACAAATATTTTGTTGATCTTCCAAATTATGAACCATTTATCAGTATTTTCATCTTAAGAAAAAAAATTAATAATAATGATTTGATAGCTTCAATTATGGATATGATTAGCAAAGATATTATAACCTTAAAAAAAACTAATAATGAATACATATTTAGTCAAAAAAAGACTCAAGATTTAAGTGAACAACAAGAAAAAATGATCAAGCTTTTGTTTGATAGTCAAAAAGAAATAACATTTAATGATTTTAAAAATAGAGCTAAAAATGATCATAATAGATTTTTAAATCTTTATTCAAATTGGTTTAATAAGGCTGATGATATAGCATCAACTAAAGGATATTATGTTAATGTTACGATACTTAAAACGATTGGGGTAATTTACAGTATTATTGGAGTATTTTTAGGAGTTTTTTTACTTGATAAAAACACTTATTTTTCTTCCATTGTTATTTTTTTGTTAAGCATTGTTTCTTTAGGATGTTTTATAGTTTTCTATGAAAGAACCGCCGAAGGCAATGAAGAATATACTAAGTTATTGGCTTTAAAAAGATTTATGTGCGATTTTTCAAAATTTGATCCCAAGATGTTACCAGATATGAAAGATTGGAAAAGTTATTTTGTGTATTCAATCAGTTTAGGTTGTGAGAAAAATTTAATCAAAGCATTTAATAAGATCGATCATCTAAAGTGTGTTGAAATAGCTGATGAATATAAAAGTGTCGAAAATATAATTAATGAATCGTTAAATTTGGCTTATTTCAAGCATTAAAAAAACAAACTTTAGTTTGTTTTTTTACATCATCTGATAATTTGAAGTGTTATATGAATTATTTGAATTAATTATACCTTCCAAAGTACTTACTCTTTTTTCCAGATTATTTAATTGAGCTGTGAAATTAATAGCTTGTTGTTCGTTATCAGTTTGATAATTTGTTTGTGTTGGATAAAACATTTGATTAGGTTGGTAAGGCATTTGATTAGGAATTGGCATGATTGGTGCCATTGGCATTCCTCCCATCATCCCCATGTTGTATACAGGATATTGTGCATTACAGTTTCTATCTTTTTTCATAATTTCCTCCTTTTGTTTCTAATTAATTATATGCTTTAATTACATTTTGGTGTATAATTATCTTGGGTGAATTTATGAGATTAAGAAACATAAAAGGGGCACAGAATATAATAAGTGCTAGTGAATATCTTGTTTTAAAGCCAATGGATTATCGTGGGAAAATGAGAGAGTTGTTTGGCAATGATAATGATATTGAAATAGAAATCGGAATGGGTAAAGGAGACTTTTTAATTAACAAAGCAATTAAAAATCCTCATAAAAATTTTATTGGTATTGAAAAATATGCTAGTGTTTTGGTTAAAGTAGTTAAAAAACTTTCAGATATTAAATTAAATAATTTAAAAATAATGAATTTTGATGCTAACATGATTGATCAAATTTTTGACAAAGAAGTAACTAAAGTATATTTAAATTTTTCTGATCCCTGGCCAAAGAAAAAACATGCTAATAGACGTTTAACTAGTCCAATTTTTTTAAGTAAATATACCGAAATATTTAAGAAGGATTGCATTATTGAAATGAAAACAGATAATCAAAATTTATTTTCATATTCTCTTGTGACTTTGAGTCAAAATGGTTATATCTTTTCTAAAGTAAAACTAGATTTATACGCAAATTTAGATGATGAGAATATTGCCACAGAATATGAGAGAAAATTTAACTCTTTGGGGTTACCAATTTACCAACTTTTAGCTATACATAAATTTGACAAAAAAAAGTAAATTTATTGCTAAACTATTGCTAATTTGTTATAATATATATTGAGTAGGTGAAATATGAAAAAAATATTACTTCTCGGCTGTATACTACTACTATGTGGCTGTTCGATTGTTAGAATAGACACAAATAGCGTTGATAATATTGTAAGTGTTGTCTTGTCGAAAAATAATAATTTATATAATCAAGTTGGCAAAGGTTATAAATACTATGTTCCTCGAGGTGTTTCATATATAGATACCAATGAATATAATGACGTTCTTTACTCTAATGGTAATTATTATTATTTATATATCGATATTATTAGTTATTATTACAATGTATCAAAAGAATATGTTGAAGATACTAATGCTTACTATTCTCGTAAAATTAATATTAATGGTAAACAAGGATACTTAGAAATAAATCAACAAGATAATGGACGTTATTTCATCGAGTTTATGTATAACTACTCAAAGATAGAAGTTGAAGCAGATTACGATGACATTAACGATATAGTATTAAATACATCGTATATTTTATCAACGGTAAAATTTAATGATAATGTAATAAAGGTTATTTTAGATGATGATTTTTTAATAAGTGAAGAAAAGTATGATATTTTTACTTCAAAAAAAGAAACTGACAACTTTTTAAAATTGGAAGATGAGGTGGAATAAATGGGTTTACTTGATAAAATGAAAAATTTATTTACAGATGAGGTTGAGGAACCTATTAAAAGTGAAGTTATTCAGGTGGAAATACCTGCTCCAGCTAAAAAAGAACTAGAAGAATCGACCACTACAGTCGAAGTGAAGGAAGAAAAAAACACTCCGATATTTTTTGATGATGATTATTTTAAAGAACTAGAACAGCCAAAAAAGGAAGTAAAATCTAGTTACTTAAAGGAACAGACAAAGTTAAAAGAAGAAAAAAAACACTTTAAACCAACACCGATTATTTCTCCTGTTTATGGAGTGTTAGATAAAAATTATAATAAGGAAGATATAACTTTATCAAAGGAAAGTAAAAATCAACGTATAAACTCCAGTGTAACCATCGATGAAGTGCGAAAAAAAGCTTATGGTACTTTAGAGGATGAATTAGAAAACACTTTAGCTGGAAATAATTCAATTCTTTTTAACAATGAAATAAAAGACGATGATTTATTTGATGAGTTAGTCGATGACAAGGATGAACCTATCAACATTATTGATGAAGTTAATATGGTTGAGGATGAGTTAGTTTCAAAAAAAGAACCACCTCTGACAGAGAGTGAGTTGTTTGACATGATTGATAGTATGTATGAGAAGGGAGAGTAAGCGATGGTAATCGATATTAAAGAATTCTTTTTGGTAATATTATTTTTATCTTTGATTATACTAGTAGTAACTTTGATAGTTGCAACGATTAAAGTTATAGGGATTTTAAATAAATTCAATCGTATCGTCGATAATGTTGATACAAAGGTCAACAAATTAAATGGCTTGTTTGACATGATTGATAATACTACCGATGTTATTAATTCGTTTAGCGATAAAATCGCAACGTCAATTTCAAATGGTATTACATGGCTGTTAAGTCGAAAAAGGAAAGGTGATAAAGATGAGTAAAGATAAAAAACATCGTGGTTTTGGGAAGTTTTTAGCTGGAGCTGCAATCGGTGCTGGATTAGGAGTTTTATTTGCCCCTAAGAAAGGGTCAGAAACAAGAAAAGAGTTAAAGCAAAAAATTGATGAGTTAATAGCTAAATTAAAAGATGTTGATGCTCAAGAAGTAAAGGAACATATTGAAACTAAAATTGATGAAATAAAAGTTGAATTGGCTGATTTAGATAAAGAAAAAGTTTTAAAAATAGCAAAAAAGAAAGCTAAACAAATTGAAGAAAAATCTCAAGAATTATTAGATTATGCTATTGAAAAAGGAACTCCAGTTTTAGAAAAAGCAGTCGATTCAGTAAGAGAAAAAGTAATCGAAGTCACAAAACAAATACTAGCTAAATTAGAAAAAGAAAACTAATTTAGTTTTTTTGACATTTGGTGATTTATGTGGTAAGATAAAATAGAATTAATGAGTAGTAGTTATAGTTGATTTATTGATTAACATAATAGCTTTGCTGATTTTCTGTATGAAGTGGTTAGGTGATTGGATGAAAAAAATTAATAAAATATTAT
>CALVKK010000041.1 GCA_944332645.1 uncultured Bacilli bacterium | reverse complement strand
ATGATAATAGTATTATTATTATTTTGTTTAATATTCCTTTAATCATTGCTTATATAAAAAAAAGGCACTTTATCAGCATTGCAATTTCGTTAGTAATAATATTTATTTATCACAGTGCTGGTATGGACATAACACTATTTATTATAGAATATTTAATTTATTATATTCTTTATTTAGTTTATCATAAACATAAGAATTCTTTTTTTATTCCAGCTTTTATAGCTATCAAGACTATTTTTGCATTATTAGTTAATATTCTTTATGTTGAAACATCCTATTTAATTCAAAATTTATTAATGCTAATAATTTTTATAATTGTTACATATTTGATTTTATACATGTATAAAAAAGGTGAGGACATTATTAAGTTGCACATGAGTTTTAAAGAATTAGAGAAAGATAAGCAAATAAAAACATCCCTATTTAAAATTACACACGAAATTAAAAATCCTATTGCTGTTTGTAAGAGTTATCTTGATATGTTTGATATTAATAATCGGGAACATGAGAAGTATATTGTTATTTTAAAAGAGGAAATTCAAAAAATTCTTCTATTATTACAAGATTTTTTGTCGATGAATAAAATCAAAGTACAAAAGGAAATATTGGATATTAATATGTTGTTAGAAGATATGGTTGATCAATTTATCCCTGTTTTGAAAGATAAAAATATTAAATTAAAATACAATATTTCACAAGATGAAGTGTTTATTGATGGCGATTACAATCGACTTAGTCAGGTATTAGTAAATATGATTAAAAATGCGGTAGAGGCTTTATCAAGTACTAAAGATCCTTGCATTAGTATCAATTATGAAACGAATAATAATATTTTTAAAATTATCATCGAAGATAATGGACCAGGAATAACTGAAGAAGAAATGGAAAAAATAAAAGAACCATTTTATACTACAAAAAAAGATGGTACGGGGCTAGGAGTGTCTTTATCTTGTGAAATTATCGAGGCTCATGAAGGTACATTAAATTATATATCTAAAGTAAACGAAGGAACTAAAGTGATAATAACACTGCCAATATTATCTGATTTATAAAAAAGCATTTACTTAGCTTCTAAGTAGATGCTTTTATCATATACATGATATCCGGTATTTAATTGTTCTAATTGCTCAGTAGTAATTAATAAAAAATTATCAAGTCTTATATTGGTGTTATTTTCTGTGACTGGATCATCCCAAGTTAGATCTAAATGATACCAATTACCATCTAAATAGACTAAATTCCAAACATGATTTTTACTAGAAATTCGGTAATTGGGGATATTAAGTTTATTTAAAAATATTGCCATAGCATCTGTATAACCACCGCATAGAGCTTTACCAAAGAAAAGTGGTCCAATCGCTTTATTAGAAGGGTTATCGATATCGTAAGAATTAGAATTTAAATATTCGGAATCATAAACAGTATTATCGATTATATAATCATGGAAAACAGTTATTTTTTCTTTAGTTGTCATTTCATCAGTGATTGATTGGGATATAATTTCATCTATCTTAGCATTGATATTATCAATATCATCAGTAGTATATAATTTTTTTATTTCGATAGTAACCTTATTAAATGAATTAATATTTAAAGTAATTTTTTGATAATTGTTATAAGGATGAACAAAGTTATTTATATTAATCATACGATATGGATCAGTCAAATATTTTACATCATCCTTACAGCCATCGTAGTTACAATAAAAATAAGCGTTATTTACACCACTATTTAATATAGTATATAGGATATTTAACACTTGTTGTTTGTTTTGAGCAATAAAATTGTCGGTTTTTTCTAAATAAGAAAAATCGTAGTCAATAGTATATTCATTAGGATTTTCAACGTATATTTTTTTAGAAAAAGCAATTTTTTCAATTATATAATTTGAGATGTTGTCCTTATAAATGACGGTTAATAACAGCAATAATATTAGTGGTTATAGTTTTAAAATATTTTTCATGTGTTCACCTAGAATAATTATATCAAAAAAAAATAAAAAGTAAACGTTATTCCATAGCATTTACTTTTTTTGTTAAACGAGATTTATTACGTGCAGCTGTGTTATCTTTAATTGCTCCAGCAGTTTTAGCTTTGTCTATTCTTTTAATAGCTATTTTTAGGTTGTCAGTAGCCTTGCTTTTATCTTTGGCTGTAATAGCTTTTTCCACATTTTTGCAAGCAGTCTTCATACTAGCAGTATAGTCATTATTATTTTTAGTTTCTTTAGCGATTATTTTAACTTTTTTCTTTGCATTTTTCATGTTAGCCATATTGTTCACCTCCAAGTTCTTTAAATCATACTCATTTTAACATTTTATTATTAAAAATGCAACACTTTTTGTATAAAAGATAAGATTGGATATACAATATTATTGGTGAATATTATGGGACATAATGTCGATTTATCAAATTATCAAATTAGAACAGATTTAGCTATTGAAACAATCAGCGACAAAACGATTGAGGGTGTTATATCCCAAAAGTCTGTTGAAAATGGGATTACAATTACAAATATAGATGTAAATGAGGTAGGAAGTAAAAATATTGGCAAGAAAAAAGGTAGTTATGTTACGATTGAATTTGACGATGTCACAGATTTTGAAAATGAAAAAAAGGTTGAAAAGATCTTTAGTCGAGAATTAAAAAAAATGTTAAACAAGTTAAAAATAAAAGATGATAGTAGTTGCTTGGTTATTGGTTTAGGTAATTCAAAATCGACTCCTGATTCTCTAGGTCCATTGACAATTAATAACCTTATTGTTACTAATCATCTTTTTGAATTAAATCAAGTCGATGATGGTTTTAGGAAAGTTGCGGTTTTAATACCAGGTGTTATGGGGCAAACAGGATTAGAAACTAGTGAAGTTATAGCTAGTATCGTTAACCAATTCAAACCTGACTTTTTAATAGCAATCGATGCTTTAGCTAGTCAATCGGTCGAAAGAGTAAACAAAACGATTCAAATGACTGATACAGGAATTCATCCTGGTAGTGGTGTAGGTAATAGCCGAAAAGAAATAAGTTATGAAACATTACAAATTCCATGTATAGCAATAGGTGTACCGACAGTGGTTGATGCTGTAACGATTGTGGCTGATACAATTAATTATATGCACAAGCACTATACATATTCTAAGTTAAACATCGATAATCCTATGAATAAATTACTTACATCTAATCCTAATTATTTAAAGAAAAAATTTACTTTAAATCAACAGGATAAAGAAACACTTTTAGGTATTGTGGGAACTCTGAGTGACATAGAAATTAAGCAGTTATTATTTGAAGTTTTAACGCCTATTGGCTTTAATTTGATGGTAACACCTAAAGAGGTTGATTTTTTGATAGATAAATTAAGTTTTTTAATAGGAAATGGTATTAATCATACTCTTCATAAGAAGATTTGACATGTAATTGAAAATATGCTAGAATATGTCATGTATTTTTTGAGGGGGGATTTAAACCATGCATGGTTTACGATTTTATGACATTGATAGATTATATGTTGGGAGATTGAATGGAAAGTTTAAAATAGCGTATTTATTATCTAATCAGATAGAAAAGCCTAATTTTATTAATCCAATTCAAAACAATGAAAAATTTGACAATTTCGAATTATTAGAACAACTTGAGACATTTTTAAAACAAAACGATTTAGATGTGTTGCTTACAGATGTTTATGGTACTTGTAAAAAAAGATTGACTATGGAAGATATAGCATATCTATCTAAAATATTAGAGAGAAAAATAAATTTATCGTTAGCAAATGCTAAAAAAACAGAAGTTTTAAGTACAAATGTTGCAGGTATTATAAGTGATTTGTTAGGTTTTAATGTAGGATTAAATCCTGGTAATTTCGATTTTAAGGATATTGTTGAAAATGAGATTATTATTCCTGCAAAGAAATTAGATCTTTTTAAAAAATGTATGAAAGATTATATACAAGCATCTTTCATTGCAGAAAATATGCTTATTTTTTCTTGTACTAAAGATAGTCGAGATTATCGTATTTCAAGATCTTTGCATAAATCTAAAATTCCATTAACAGAACAATTATGTGCTAATAATTTTTCATTAAGGGTTGATAGAAGTGGTAATATTGTTATTAATGGCTTTGAATTAGAAGAATACAAAAGGGATAAAAGTATTGGATTTCAAAAAGTTATCAAATTTTAATTGTCGATTTAATATCGACAATTTTTTCTTGTGTTTAATTAAAATATCAATTATAATTAATTTAGGAGTTGACGAAGATGATAATAGGTTCACATGTGTCTTTTAAAAAGGATATGCAACTATTGGGTAGTGTTAAAGAAGCTTTAAGTTATGGAAGTAATACTTTTATGTTTTATACAGGTGCTCCACAAAATACGGTTAGGGAAAAAATTGATTCAGAGTTAACAAAGGAAGCATACTGTTTGATGAAAGAAAATAACATTGATCCTAATGATATTATTGTTCATGCCCCTTATATTATTAATATGGCAAGCCAAAATGATTTTGCGGTAACTTTTTTAAAAGAAGAAATTAAAAGAGTTGAACAATTAGGATTAAATAAATTAGTGCTACATCCTGGCAATAGTGTTAAGCTGACTGGTAATGAAGGCATTCAAAATATAATTAATAATTTAAATCAAGTGGGAAAAAGTAAAGTTATGATCCTTTTAGAAACGATGTCTGGTAAAGGTACAGAACTAGGTAAAAGTTTTGAGGAAATAAAGCAAATTATTGATGGTGTTAGTTATGAACTTGGGGTATGTTTAGATACTTGTCATATCAATGATGCTGGTTATGATATCAGCAATTTTGATCAAGTGCTAAATGATTTTGACCAAATAATCGGTTTAAAACATTTAAGATGTATCCACATTAATGATAGTAAGAATATAATTAATAGCCATAAAGATCGTCATGAAAATATAGGCTTTGGTAATTTAGGATTTGACAATTTAATCAAAATAATATATCATGACAAATTAAAAAACATTCCTAAAATATTAGAAACGCCTTATGTAACAAAAGATGATGATTCTAAGGATAGGATTTATCCTCCTTATAAATTTGAAATTGCAATGATTAAAAACAAAAAATTTAATCCACACTTGGTTGCAGATATCAGAAATTATTATAAATAGCGATTTTTAAAATAAACGTATAAAGCTTCTATTTTTTGATAACTGTTATTATCTAATTTGCTTTTTAGATCATCTAAGATACCACGTGGATTTCCAAAGACGATTGTGTGCCAATTTGTTTTAATATGATCATAGATTAGTTTGATTTCATCATCTTTTAAGATAATTCCATTTTTTAACGCAAAATTATTAACATCATCAATAGTCATTCGTTTGACATATTCACTGATTAGTTTTTCTTTCATCTTATCACCTATAATATTATATGTTAGGAAGAATAATGTTATGAGATTTAAATAAAATATTAAAGGAGGGGAATTATGTATTATCAAGCAAAAGAATTAAATTTCTATGATGCTTATGAACCATACATAAGTAGTTATACGATGAATATTCATTATAATAAACATTATAAGAAATACCTAGACAATTTAAATGAACTATTAAAAAAATATAACTATGATTATACTAAGGAACAGTTAGTTTTTAATATTGACCTTTTTCCTTTGGCTGAAAGGGGAAATATTTTATTTAATTTAGGTGGCGTTTTAAATCATGAATTATATTTTAGCATTTTAGGTTCTGGTGAATTAAGCTCGAGCTTAAGCGATAAGATAAATGAAGATTTTGGTGATTTTAATTCTTTCCAAGAAGAATTTATTAGGCAAGCCAACTTATTGGTCGGATCTGGATATACGTTTTTAGTTTTGAACAATAATAATCAATTAGAAATAATCAATGTTCCTAATCAAGATACGCCATATTCTTATGGTTTGATTCCACTTATGAATATTGATCTTTGGGAACATGCATATTATTTAGATTATCAAAATCGCAAAGACGAATATATAAATAATTTTTTTTCGATTGTTAATTTTAGTGAAGTAAGTAATAATTATGAAAAAGCAAAAACGATACAAAAAAATTTATAATGTCAGTAACACAAAAAATAAACACATTAAAGAAACAATCGAAAAAAGGTACAATATTTTAATTATTGCAATTATTTTCATAATGATAGTCTTAGGTATAAATTTGTTTTATGTACAAATTATAAAAGGTGATTATTATGTTCATAAGGTTGAACAATTAAGTCAAAATATTCTAACGTCAACTAGTACACCAAGAGGTAGAATTTATGACAGAAATGGTAATGTGATCGTTGATAATGAAGCAGTTAAAGTAATATATTACAAGAAACCATCAGGCGTGACAACTAATGAAGAAATTAAAACAGCTTATAAAGTTGCTGAAATGATAAGTTTAGATTACAACGAGATTAGCGATAAGAACTTAAGAAAATTTTGGATTTTGAATAATAAAGATTTAGCTGATGGTAAGATTACAGATGAAGAATGGCAATTACTTGAAGAAAGAAAGCTAAGTACATCTGAGATTGAACAATTAAAAATAGAAAGAATCACTGAAGAAGAGTTAGCAACTTTAACTTCAACTGATCGTTTAGCAGCTTATATTTATTACTTGATGAATGTTGGTTATAGTTATGATGAGAAAGTCATAAAAAAAGAAAATGTAACTGATAAAGAATATGCTTTAATTGCTGAAAATGTTAACAATATTAAGGGATTTGACGTCAGACTCGACTGGAACCGAGTTTATCCATATGGTGATACTTTTAGGACTATTTTGGGTAATGTATCGACTAATGAAAGTGGTATACCATATGAATTAAAAGATTATTATTTAAACTTAGGTTATAATCTAAATGATCGAGTAGGGACTAGTTATTTAGAGTATCAGTACGAATCTTTACTTAAGGGTGAAAAAACAGTTTATCAAATTCTAAATGATGGTACTAAAAAAATAATTGATGAAGGTAGCCGTGGTAAGGATATTGTTTTAACTATAGATATTCAATTACAACAAGAAGTAGAAAAAATTTTGGAAGAAGAAGTTTTAAATGGTAAAAATTATGCTAATACCAAATATTATAATCGTTCTTTTGTAATTATCAGTGATCCTAATACAGGAGAAATTTTAGCGATGGCAGGGAAACAAGTTTTAGAGGAAAATGGCGAATATAAAGTCTATGATTACACACCAGGAATTGTGACTACGCCAGTAACTGCTGGCTCGATTGTTAAGGGTGCTTCCAATGCTGTAGGTTATAAGACAGGAGCTTTACAAATCGGCGAAAGAAGAAACGATACCTGTATTAAAATTGCTAATACACCTTTAAAATGTTCTTGGACAAACTTAGGAATGCTTGACGACGTTTCAGCATTAAAGTATTCTTCTAATGTTTATCAATTTTTAACAGCTATTAAAGTTGGTGGCGCCGATTATAAATATAACGAAGAATTAAATATTAATACGGAAGCTTTTGATATTTATCGAGAAACTTTTAATGAATTTGGTTTGGGAGTTTTAACTGGTATAGATTTGCCTGTTGAAAGTTTAGGTTACACTAGCAATAGTACATTAGCTGGACATCTACTAGACTTTGCTATCGGGCAATATGATACTTATACACCAATTCAATTAAGTCAATATATTAATACTATTGCTAATGGGGGATACCGTATTCAACCTCATCTTTTAAAAGCAGTCTATAATCCAACTAAAGATGGCTTAACTGATTTATTGTATGAAGTTAGCCCAACTATTTTTAATAAAATTAATTTAGAAGATAAGTATATATCTAGAATACAAGAGGGATTTAGAGCCGTTATGACATCAAGTGGTTTAGGAGTTAGTTTTATAAACACTAAATATAATGCTGCGGGGAAAACAGGAACTAGTGAAAGTTTTATTGACGCTGATGGTGATGGCGTGGTGGATACTGCTACAATGACTAATACTTTCGGAGCTTATGCTCCATACGATGATCCTAAAGTTTCATTTGTTGTTGTTTCACCTGATATTTTTTATAAAGAGGGTTCATCCAATTCAAGGGCCCCAATAAATCGAATTATTTCTTATCGAATTTCACAAAAATACTTTGAATTATATGAATAATTTGATATAATTATATAGTGTTTTAAGAAGGAGGGAAAAAATATGGCTAAAAAAGGAGAAGCACGTGAAAGAATAACTCTTCAATGTGCTGAGTGTAAAAGTGAAAATTATCGTACCGAAAAAAACAAACGCAATACAACAGAACGTTTAGAGTTGAAAAAACATTGCCCAAAATGTAAAACAACTACAAATCATAAAGAAAAAAAATAAGGAAGGACTAAATTATGATAAACGTAAACGATATAAAGAATGGTATTACTTTTGTTTTAGATGGCGACATTTATCAGGTTTTAGAGTTTTCTCATGTTAAACCTGGTAAAGGTGCAGCTTTTGTGAAGATGAAAATAAGAAATTTAAGAACGGGTTCTACTACCGAGAAGTCATTTAATAGTGGCACAAAATTGGAAAAAGCAATGATTGAAAAAAGACCTATGCAGTTTTTATATGCTTCAGGCGATTCTTATAACTTTATGAATATGGAAACATATGAACAAGTGGAGTTAACAAAAAACCAATTGGGTGAAGATGTTAATTACCTAAAAGAAGGATTAAATGTTGATTTAAGTTTTTATGAAGGAGAACTATTAGGCGTATTACTTCCTGATAAAGTCGAATTAAAAGTTATTCATACTGAACCTGCGGTTAAGGGTAATACTACCAATAATGCTACTAAAGATGCTGAATTGGAAACCGGCTTGGTAGTAAGAGTACCTTTATTTGTTGAGCAAGGCGATGTTATTATTATATCAACAAGTACTGGTAAGTACGATTCTAGAGCTTAACTATTAATTAAAATTAATAGTTTTTTTATTTCAAAATGATATATTATGTTATTTTTTCTTTACATTTTTAAAAAAATCATGTATAATCATAATTGTATGATATATGAGGGATTGTATATTGTGCATAATTTAATATAGTATAAAGACAGGAGGTGAGGAAATGGAAAATAGAGGTTCTAAAATAGTTGCTGTTATAGCATTATGCGTAGCAGTTGTAGGAGTAACTTTAGGTTTTGCAGCATTCTCTAATAGTTTAAATAT
>CALVKK010000040.1 GCA_944332645.1 uncultured Bacilli bacterium | reverse complement strand
GCAAAGACCAAAGGTCTTATTTTTTTGTACTTAAAGAAATTGTTTGACAAACGTCTATTTGGATGATAAACTTTAGTTATAGTTGGAGGTAATATGAAAATAGATAAAATAAAAAAATCAGGAACTAAATATAAAATCTTATTAGATGATGGCAAAGAAATTAAAACTTATGATGATGTAATTATCAATCATGGCTTGTTATATAATAAAACTATTGATTCTGAAACTTTAAATAAAATAAATAACGATAATAATTATTATGAGGCATATTATAAAGCTGTTAATTATATAACTAAAAAATTAAGAAGTGAAAAAGAAATAGCTATATACCTCAATAACTATAACGTCAACGTTAAAGATCAAGAAAAAATCATAAAAAAACTAAAAGAAATCAACTTGATAAATGACTTTAATTTTACACAAGCCTATATTGCTGATCGTTTAAACTTATCTAATGATGGACCTGATAAAATAAGAAATACACTAGATAATCACGATATCGATCCTCAAATAATTGCTGAACAACTAGCTAAAATCGATCAGAAGACAATCGATGATAGAATATTAAAAATCATTGCCAAAAAATCAAAAAACACCAAGTATTGTGGTTACAAATTAAAGGCAAAGTTATTGAATGAATTAATTAGTATGGGATATAACAAAAATGATATAATAAGACTTCTTGATGAAATAGATACAACAAAATCAATAACAGAAGAATACCAAAAAATATATCAAAAATTAAGCAAAAAATATGAAGGCAAAGAGTTGATTTACAATATAAAGAGAAAGCTATATAGTGAAGGATTTTCAACAGAAGAAATTAATAGTGCTGTCGAAGAAAGTTGTTAAATTTACAACTTAAAACGTCAGTATTTTTTTAAAATAATTAAAAAAATAAGGTTATGTGAAGATAAAAATGGGATAGATATGATATAATTAAGTAGTGATGTTTATGAAAAAGTTAGTTTTATTTTTATTCGTTTGTCTTTTCATAACCGGCTGTGGTGGTGAATCTCAATCTACTAAGATTAATATTGATAATTCATATTATCAAGTTGCAACGCCTTATTTAGCAGCAGTTGGTAGTTATAGTATCAGAGAATACAATAAAGAAGAAGTTGACAAAATGTTAATGATGTTATCTTCTGAATATTTTAAAATAAATAATTCATTATACCAAGAAGGACAATATTTAACTACAGAAGAATTAAAAAACTTAATCATACAATATAATACAACAGACGAATTTGTTGTCGATGATGTTAAAATCAATCCCTCTTATATTACAGCAATTTATGAGCAAAATTATTTGGCTACGAATAATGTGTTAAAAGGAATATCATTAGCTATTGTTGTTGATAACGTTCAACAATATGGTCAAAACCAATATAAAGAAATCGACGATAATATAGTTTTAGATTATGCTCTAGCAAAAGCACGTGAACTTAACGAATATATGCGTACAAAAGAGGAATTGAAAAATATTAACATTGTAATTGGGATTTATCTAGAAGATGATTTTAAAGGAAGTTTTAAATACGTCGGGGCAACGACAAATAACAATTTAGATTTCGATTATGTAAATTATAATTATCAACTTCTGGATAGCAATTATACTATGAATAATGATAGCAATACTTATAATACTATTTTAGCGATTAAAAATAGTTTAAATGATCACAATGTATATATTAATTCATATGGATTATACAAAAATAAAGAACTTATCGAAGTCAATATTATCATCAATAAAAGTCATTTTAAAAGATCTGAAATATTAGACATTTTCAACGGTGTCGCTAATAACTTAAATACTTTTGATGGCGTAAGTGTTAAAGTTTGTTTAAAAAGTAATAATATTATCAAAGGTTTTATGGATAAAGAAAGTAGTGCAACTAAAATAGAAACATACATATTGGAGGAATGAAAATGATAAGTAAAGAAAAAGTAAATCATATAGCAAATTTAGCAAAATTAGATATTAAAGATAACGAAATGGAACTTTATCAAAAACAATTAACAGATATATTAACTGAGATAGATAAAATATTGAAAGTTGATATTCCCGATAAGTCAATAATGATTAGTCCAACTACTAATCAAAATTGTTATAGTGAGGATATAATCGAAACACATGTTAGCAGGTCTGAAGTATTTAAAAATGCGAAGAGAACAAAAGGTGATTATATTATAGTACCAAAGGTGATTGAATGAGATATTTAGATTTAGATATAAAAACTATTAATGAAAAATTAAAAAATAGAGAAATAAAGCCAATCGATTTGGTCTTAGAATCTTTTCAAAGAATTGAAGAAACTAAATTAAATTGCTTTATTACTTTAAATAAAGAAGAAGCTATTAAGAAAGCGATTGAATTAGAAAATAAAGAAGTGGATAATCTTCTTTTTGGTCTTCCGATCGCTATTAAGGATAATATTGTTACAAAAGATTTGAGGACGACAGCTGCTAGTCATATTTTGGAGGATTTTATTCCAATTTATGACGCGACAGTTATAACGAAAATTAATGATAAAAACATGATTATTATTGGCAAAACGAATATGGACGAATTTGCAATGGCTTCAACAGGAGAGACAAGTTATTTTGGTAATACTTTAAACCCTTGGGATCAATCATTAACTCCTGGTGGTTCTTCTTCTGGTTCAGCTGCCTGTGTGGCTGCTAGAATTACTCCTTTTTCTCTAGGGACGGATACAGGTGGTTCAATTAGACAGCCTTCTAGTTTCTGTGGTTTAGTAGGACTAAAACCAACATATGGTAGAGTATCTAGATATGGTGTTATAGCTTTTGCTTCTAGTTTAGATCAAGTTGGTCCTATTACTCGTAATGTTTATGAAAATGCGTTACTTTTGAATGCAATTAGTGGATATGATAAAAACGATTTAACTTCTTCATCTCAAATAGTTAAGGATTATACTTCGTTAATTGGCAAAGACATAACTAATTTAAAAATTGCTATTCCTAATTACTATATGAGTGATGTTATCGATAGTGAAATTCGTAGTAATATAGAAAAAATTATTAAGTTATTAAAAAATAAAGGTTGTCAAATTGATTATGTCGACATCTCTTATCTAGAGTATGCTATTCCTTTATATCAGGTTATTGCTTTAGGTGAAGCTAGCAGTAACTTAGCTCGATATGACGGAGTTAGGTATGGATTAAAAATCGACGACTTTAAAAACATCGATCAATTATATAAACAAACTAGAACATTAGGTTTTGGCAACGAAGTAAAAAGAAGAATTATGATTGGCTCTCATATTTTAAGCGGTGAAAATGTACAAATTTACTATTATAAAGCTTTAAAATTAAGAAAAGCAATGACGGATAGTTTCAAAGATTGTCTTGCAAAATACGATTTAATTATTGGACCAACTAATACTGATGTAGCTTATAAATTAGGGGTAAAACAAGACGATGCTTTAAAAAGTTTCTATGATGATTTACTTACTATTCCTGTTAATATGGCAGGGCTTCCAGCCTTAAGTTTGCCGATAGGATTTAAAGGTAAATTACCGATTGGGATGCAGATAATTGGTAATTACTTTGAAGAAGATAAAATTTATCAATTAGCTAGCTATCTTGAAAAAGAATTGGCCATTTTTTCAAAGGAGGAAAACTAATGAAACCAACTATTGGTATTGAGGTCCATGTCGAATTAAAAAGTATGGCTAAAGTATTTTCTTTGAGCAAGAATAGTTTCAATGATGAAGTTAACACGAATATTAATATTTTAGATTTAGGTTATCCAGGATCATTGCCAAGATTAAATAAAGGTGTTATTGAAATGGCATTAAAAGCATGCTTAGCGTTTAATTGCAAAATAAATAGATTGATGCATTTTGACCGAAAAAATTATTTTTATCCCGATTTACCTAAAGGATATCAAATAACACAAAAAGACACACCAATCGGTTATGACGGATATCTAGAAATAAACGATAAAAAGGTATATTTAGAGAGAATTCACATCGAAGAGGATACTTGTAAAAGTTTACATACAACAGATACCTTACTTAATTTTAACCGTGCTGGTGTACCATTGATTGAAATAGTAACTAAGCCATGTTTAAGTAATGGATCTGAAGCGATTGCTTATTTAGAAAAACTAAGAGAGACTTTATTATATTTAGGTATCAGTGATGTAAAAATCGAAGAAGGTAGCATGCGTTGTGATGTTAATGTTTCAGTTAGTGATACTGATCAATTAGGAACTAAATGCGAAGTTAAAAATATTGGTTCAATATCTAACGTTGGAATGGCTATTGATTATGAAATAAGAAGACAAGAGGAATTGATTAAAAATGGTGAGGTAATCGTCGAACAAACAAGAAGATTTGATGATAAAACCAAAACTACTAAATTGATGCGATATAAAGAAACGGGTAATGACTATCGTTATTTCCCTGAGCCAGATATTCCTTGCGTTTATATCGATGATGAATGGTTAGAAAAAGTTAAAAATGATATGCCCATTTTAACTGACGAATTAAAAGATAAATATACTAAATTAGGAATAAATAACAATAATATTAAAACAATTATTGCTAATAAAGACGTTTGCACTTTTTTAGAAACAGTTATAGATGAAGTTAATCCAATTATTGCTGCTAATTTGTTAACGGGAGATATTTTGTCTTATCTGAATAAAAATATAATGAAAATAGTTGACACTAAATTAACAAAGGAAAACTTTATTAAACTAGTTAACTTATTGGACAAAAAAATTATCTCTAGCAAGCAAGGAAAAGAAATCGTTTCTGCAATTCTCGAAAAAGGAACAGATGTTGATGTGATTGTTAAAGAAAACAATATGGAACAAATAAGCGATGATAGTCTTGTTTTAGAAATTGTATCAAAAGTTATTGCTAATAATAAGGATATAGTACAAGAATTTAAGGAAGGGAAAGACCGATCATTTAAATATTTAATGGGACAAATAATGAAAGAAAGTAAAGGTAAAATAAATCCTAGTTTAGCTAGTCAAGTTTTGAATCGTGAATTAGCGAAATATTGATTTAGTTGATAGTTTATAGTATAATAACTATGTTAGGAGTGAAGATATGGAATTTATAAAAAAACATAAAACTTCATTGATAATAGCAACAGTATGTTTATTTTTAATTGTTTTAGCTTGCTTTGCTGTTTATCGGATGTTTTATCCAAGCAATAGTAAAAGCATTTATGGTGATAGGTTGACAAATGCTCCAGTGATCGATAATAATGCTATTGAACAAATTAAAAGTAGTATTAATGAATCAGGGCTAGTAACAGATGTCAAATATGAGAAAAAGGTTGCGACAATGCGTTTCTTTATTTATGTTAAAAGTGATACTGATTTAGATGATGCCAAAGAACTTAGTGACATAATTTTAAATTTTTTAAGTCAAGAAATAATTAAATTTTATGACATTGAAATTATTTTGACTGATCCAGAAGGTGTAAATGAAGCTTATCCAGCTCTTGGTTACCATTCAAAATCAGCAGATGAGTTTTCATGGAGTAGTAATGTAGTTGAAGACGGTGAAGAAAATGAAGAATAAAAAAATAATAGTAATTATCACTTTAATTATCTTGTTATTAGGAATTGCTTTTTTCGTTTATTATTTTTTAACTAGAGAAGATAAAGTAACAACTTTAAATTTGTTTGAAAAGCAATGGATTGAAAGTAATAAAAATAATGTAATCGATATGTCGATAGTCGACAATATTCCAATATTAAGTTATAACGGCGAAGGTATAATTGTCGATTTCCTAGATTCACTAAACAAAGAGACAGGATTAGCATTTAATAAAATTTCCTATAGATTAGGTGATGAAATTAGATCTGATTATGCTTTTGAATTAGTCAACAGTTTAAGTGAAAATGATATTTTAATCTATGATGATAACTATGCTATTATAACTAAAGAAGCGACTTATTTAAGCATTAGTGAATTAAACGGGTTAACAATCGGCGTTATAAGTGAAGATTTAAATAACGTTAATAATTATTTACCTAATGCTGGAGTTTTATATAAAACTTTTGCTAATACTGATGAATTGATTGCTGATTTTAATAGTGAAGAGACAGAGCTAGATGGCATTGTTCTTCTAAAAACAACTAATTTAAAACTTCTAATTGATAATAACTATAAAATTGCTTATAATATTAGTGATTATAAAAAATATTATGTTTTGTCTTTAGGTAATACAGAAAGATTGAACACTATTTTGACTAAGTATTATAACAAATGGTCTAGTTCTAATTATGAAGAATTATATAACAAATATTTATCGAAAAATTATTTAAATTTTAGAAATATCAATGATTCAGAAACGGTTAAATTTCGTAGCAAACGATATGTTTATGGTTTCATTGAAAACGCACCTTACGATACTTTAATGGATGGGAAATTATCAGGAATAAACTATCAATTACTATCTAATTTTTCTAAATTGACAAATGCTGAAATTAGTTATAAAGAATTTAAGAGTATGGAACAGTTAATTGAAGCATTTAATGCAAATCAAATTGATTTATTCTATGGCATTAATTCAACCACTAATTACGCTTTAGATATTTATGATACAGTGCCAGTTTATAAAAATGACTCAATTATACTAAAACATTCTTCTAATGATAAGATAATTAACTCCATTAAATCATTATCAGAAGTTTACTGTATAGAAAATAGTAAAATTTATGAAAAATTAATAAATAATGGTATATCAGTGAAAACTTTTGCTAATATGAAAGATTTGATTAATAATATTGATCAAAATAGCATTATTGCCATTGATCTTTACAATTATAACTTTTATGCTAGTCAATTAGAAGATTATATTATCTCATTACAAGTTAAATATGATGATTATTCTTTCGTCATAAGAAATATTTCAGATAATACAATCTTTAATGAGTTTTTTGATTTTTACATTCGATTTAATGATCGCCAAGTTTTTATAACTGATGGATTAAAAGAATTATTATTGGTTAATCAAACTCCGATAATTTTAAAGCGAGTTGCAGTAGTTTTAGGTAGCATTGTTGGTATTCTTTTAATTGTTTTAACCATAATAAAAATAAAACCAAAGAAAAAAACTTCGAATTTATCAAAGGAAGATAAATTAAGATATATTGATGCTTTGACATCCTTAAAAAACAGAAATTATTTAAATGATTCAATCGAAAGATGGGATGGTAGCGATACCTATCCGCAAACTATAATTATAGTAGACTTGAATAATATTGCTTATATTAATGATAACTATGGCCATACGGAAGGTGATGAGGTTATCAAGCAAGCCGCTAATATTTTGATTCTAAATCAAATGGAAAATAGTGAAATTATTCGAACTAATGGTAATGAATTCTTAGTTTATTTAGTTGGTTATGAGGAAAAGCAGGTAATAACATATATGAGAAAATTAGGAAAAGAATTCAAAGATTTAAAACATAACTTTGGAGCTGCTATTGGTTACAGTATGATTAATGATGCAATAAAAACGATCGATGATGCAATAAATGAAGCAACGTTAGATATGAGAAATAATAAAGAAGAAATTACAAAAGAATAGTATGACAAAGGTAAAAAAATTTATTGTTGATTTATGGCATGTAATAAGGTTACCAGAGATGTTAATATTACCAGGTAATTTAGCATTTTTCTTAATCTTGTCTTTAGCGCCAATTATTAGTTTGTTTGGCTTGATTGCCTCTAATTTATCATTATCTACCGATATGATTGTCGATTTTATAAGTGGCGCTTTTCCTGAACAAATCATGGAAATAATTGAACCTTTCTTTAATGGAAGTGGGCTAAGTGTTAGTAATATAGTTTTTGTAATTGTCGGTTTTTATATTGCTAGTAACGGGCCAGATAGTATTATTACTGCTTCGAATATTTTATATAAAACAGAAAATAAAAATTATATTTATCGTCGCGTTAAGGCTATTTTTATGACGATTTGGATTTTGCTTTTATTTGTTTTTGTTTTGTTGTTCTTAGCTTTTGGTAGTTTTATCTTAACTAAAATTTTATCTTTTGGTGAATTAGGTAAATTTATTGCTAATCATTACATCATCATTACAATTTTAAAAACAATTTTTGCCTTTATCTTAGTATTTATTATTATAAAGATAATTTATACTTTAGCACCTGATAAGAGAATTAAGAGTAAATATGTTAATCATGGAACTTTGTTTGCTACTTGTGCGATTGTTTTGTTAACAGGAATATATTCGTTTTATGTAACTAATATAGCACAATATGATATTCTTTACGGAAGTCTTGCTAACATTGCTATTTTAATGTTTTTAATCTATTTAATTTCTTATGTGATCGTTTTAGGAATTGCTATTAATCATAACCATTATGAAGCTGAAATGAATAAAAAATAAAAATTTGATAATACTAATTATGGATATATCCATCACAGACTACTTATATAGTACCGATGAAGTTTCAACTTTTAAACTTATAAGTATTAGTCAAAAACAGCTATAAGCTGTTTTTTTGTTGCAACATAGTTAAATCTTTGTTATAATTTTTATAGTAGTGGAGGTGTTTTGATGCTGAAATTAAGTAACAAGGGTGTAGCAATCAGTGGAATAATTTATTCCATTTTAATATTATTTCTACTTTTAATTTTTGCCATTTTAAGTTTGTTAGGCAGCAGGAAGATGATATTAGATAAATTAAAAAATGAGGTATCCGAACAATTAAACACTGCTACAGTTTCTCAATCACCTAATTTAATAAAAATATTAATGAGTCAATATAGTGAAAATAATACCACTGGATTAGTCAAAGATACAACCAATAGTAATATATATTACTATAAAGGGACAAATGGTCAAGTGGCTAATAATTATTTATGGTATGGAGGACATCAATGGCGAGTACTTGAATTTAATACGGTAGATAATTCATTATTATTAATCTCCCAACAGCCATTAACAGCAATACAACCATCTGGTATTATCTGGACTAGTTCATCAATGTATGAAGCTAGTTATGTAAATGACTGGTTAAACGATTATTTTTATAATAGTTTAGATAGTAAAATAAAAGGAAATATCTTAAACAATACATTTAATGTTGGAATTTATAGTAATGTAGATGAAATAACCACAATACAAAAAGTAGGATTATTAGATAATGATCAATATACAAGAGCAGGAGGAGCTAATTCGTATTTAGATATAAAAGATTATTTTTGGTTAGGAAATAGATATAGTTCTTCTTACCTTCGTAGAGTTGGAACCGGAGGTAGTTTGGGTACTGGTAATGTTACCAGTACATACGGTGTGCGCCCAGTAATAAAAATTTCGGATATATTAATTACCGAAGGTGATGGTACTCTTACAAACAGTTATAAAACATCTACTAAAGCAACAAATACGAATGATGTTCAAGT
>CALVKK010000039.1 GCA_944332645.1 uncultured Bacilli bacterium | reverse complement strand
GATTTAATACTTTCAATCGTAATATCACTATTAGAAGTTTTGGCTACTATTTCCATCAATATATTTTTATCTTCTATCGATTTAATAAGTAAACTAGTTGGATATTTTCTAACTGTATTATTCCATTTGACTTCAATAAGACGTTCTTCTAATTTATTAACATTAGGACATGCCATGCGGTGAACAGTGATACCATGTCCTTTAGTAATATAGCCGACGATACGATCGCCATTAATTGGTTTACAACAAGAAGCTAAATTAACTTTAATATCATCGATTCCTTTAACGATAATATCATTTTTTAGATGAGGTATTTTTACTTCTTTATCCTTAGTTTTATTTAATATCATCTCTTCTTTAGTAATATTTTCCTCAGTTATAACATTGATAACTTGAGTTGGATTAAATTTGCCATTACCTAAATTAATATATACCTCATTTAAATCTTGACACTTTAATTGTTCGATAATTTGATTGATATTTTCAGGACTTAGAAAATTACTCATTATAATTTTTCTTTTTTTCAATTCTTTATTTAGTAATTCTTCACCTTTATGACAATAGTCATCTTTAATCGTCTTATTAAAATAAGATTTTATTTTATTTTTAGCCTGAGTTGTTTTTGCAATATTAATCCATTCTTGACTCGGAGTCGAATTTTTACTGGTATTTATTTTAACAATATCATTATCTTGCAATTTGTAATTTAAAGGAACAATCGTATTGTTGACAATTGCGCCAACCATAGTATCTCCAACTTTAGAATGAACACGATAAGCAAAATCAATCGGTGTCGATCCATTTGGTAATTCGATTACATCGCCCATAGGTGTAAATACGTAAATAGTGTCTTTTAAGACATCTTCCTTGACTGAATTGACAAAGTGTTCATCACTTTCTTCATTTTTTAGCTCCATAATAAATCTAAAGAATTGAAGTTTTTGTTCCATTTCACTTTGCATATTTGATTTACCCTCTTTATATGACCAATGCGAAGCAATACCGTTTTCAGCAACTTTATCCATTTCATAAGTTCTAATTTGAATTTCAAATAATTGGCCATCTATTCCAAAAACAGTCGTATGTAATGATTGATACATATTAGTTTTAGGCATAGCGATATAATCCTTAAATCTTTTGGGAATTGGTCTGAATTTAGAGTGAATCAAACCTAAAGCTTGATAACATTCTGCCTCATTATCAACAAAAACACGTAAAGCTAGTAAATCATATATTTCATTAAACGACTTCCCTTTACTCAACTTATTATAGATACTATAAATACTTTTACTGCGGCCTTTGATTTGATGTTTAATATTGTGCTCGTTTAGGATTTTGGAAACACTTTCCATCATTTCCGCAATGTAATTATCTCTTTCAACTTTTGTTTTGTTTAATTTTTCAACAATTTCGTAATACACATCTGGTTTAAGATATCTTAAAGATAAATCTTCTAGCTCACTTTTAATACTATTAATACCTAACCGATGGGCAATGGGCGTAAAAATGTCCAATGTTTCACGGGCATTTTCCTTTTGTTTTTCTAAGGATAAAGCCCACAAAGTACGCATGTTGTGCAAACGATCGGCTAGCTTTAAGATAATTACTCGAACATCTTCAGTTAGACCAATTAAAATTTTTCGTTGATTAGCTATCATTGCATCTGTATCACCAGTAAAATTTAACTTATTTATTTTAGTTATGCTTTCAACTAGTTTAGCAACTTCTAGTCCAAACAATTCTTCTAATTGCTCTTTTTCAACATTACAGTCTTCAATAGTGTCGTGGAGTAAAGCAGCTGCAATCGTTTTGCTATCAGCATGAATCTCACTAAGAATATATGCGACATTTAAAGGATGAATTATATAGTCTTCACCACTAATTCGTTTTTGTCCTTCGTGTCTTTCTTTTGCAAAATCATAGGCTTTTTTTATTTCTTCTATTTCTAAATCATTTTTAATATAAACTTTTAATTTTTTGGCTAATTGTTCAAAATTTTTAGCACTATGTGTCATTTTATCACTCTTCTTTAAAATAAATTTCTCTATTTTTTAAATTCATTTTACCTCTTATATAACTATCTATAACAATATCGTCGATGTTTAAAACATCATCAACCATTTCATACAAGGATAGATCTCTTGCTTTTTTCCATTTAATTTCTTTTAAATAATTCCAACTATCTTCAATTCTGATATAATTAAATCCATTTCTTTTCATTTGAATTCTTTTAGCTTCTAAAGCGGGTTTCAATCTATTGTACAATTCTTCTAAACTATTAAATTCATAATTCACAACTATCACCTATTTCTATTTTATAAAACTCATACATATATTATATAAAAAAAAGTGATATTTTTAAAGGTGATTTATGAAAAAAAATAAATTTGTCATTTCAACAATAATTTTAATAATTGGTGGATTGATTACTAAAATATTAAGTATGGTTATTAAAATCGTTATGACTAGATCAGTTGGTACAGAAGGAATTGGATTATACATGTTAGTTAATCCGACTTTCATGTTGTTTATTGCCATTTGTACTTTAGGAATGCCAACAGCTATCTCTAAATTGGTCTCTGAAGATAAAAGAAGCAGTAAAAAATTGATTTTTTCGGCCACTTTTATAGCAATTATAGTTAATATATTAATTATGCTATTGGTTTTATTATCTGCTAGATTTATTGCTAATAATCTATTACATGAACCTCGATCTTATTACTCTTTATTAGCGATTGGATTAGTTCTACCGTTTATATCAATATCAGGAATTCTTCGCGGTTATTTTTTTGGTAAACAAAGAATGTTTCCTCATGTTTTATCTAATGTTTTAGAAGATGTGACTAGATTAATTAGTATCATTTTATTTACACCGATGTTTCTTTTAAAAGGATTAGAATTTGCGGTTGCATTTCTAATTTTATCTAACATTATCAGTGAATTAACATCAATTATCATTCTATTTTTCTTTCTACCTAAAAAATTTAAGTTATCAAAAAAAGATATCACTCCTAATATCAGTGATGTCAAAGACATCTTAGGAATAAGTTTACCGACTACTGGCAGTAGATTAATTGGAACGATTGGTATGTTTTTTGAACCGATTATTTTAACTTATTTTTTGATTAAATTGGGTTATTCTAATCAATACATATTAAATGAATATGGAATACTAAATGGTTACGTTATGCCTTTAATTTTACTACCATCTTTTTTCACTGGCGCTATTTCACAAGCTTTATTGCCAATCGTAAGTAAAGGATATGCCAATAAGAATTTTAAATATGTTAAAACAAAAATCAAACAAGCAATTTTTTTCTCATTATTAATTGGCATCCCCGCAACGATTATTTTTGTTTTAGTTCCACAAATTCCACTAAAATTGATTTTTGCTACCGATCAAGGGATAAATTATATTAAGATTCTTGCACCTATCTGTCTACTTCATTATATTCAAGCTCCGCTAACTTCATCGTTACAAGCAATCGGAAAATCAAAAGAAGCGATGAAGGATACCCTAATAGGTATGATATTAAGAACAGTTATTTTGATCATTTGCTGCTATCTTAAACTAGGAATTTATAGTTTAATTATTGCTAGTAGCATCAATATTATTTATGTTACTATTTATCATATTATAAAAGTTAAAAAATACTTATATTAGCATATACTTCTATGAGGTGATATTTATCAATATAATTGACAAGAATTTTAATGCTTTAACAAAAAAAATCGAAAATATGGATACCGATGATATTTTTAGTAATATCAAATCTAAATTTAAAATCATACATCCTGACACACAAAAATCATTTGAAAAATTTTTTAGGCAATTTAATTACTGGGGTACTTTAGATATTGACCACAATGATTATAATCAATTATATGAAAAGGCTAAATCTTTACACGATCATATCGAGGATTATAATTGGCTATATAATTGCTTAAAAGATTATACATCTAAAAAAATTTTATATGCAATTTTAAATAACTGGTATCAATATGATTTTAAAACACTCAAAGAATGTATCAATTCAAAATTCAAACATTATTTTGATCTTGATATTATTCCTAATTGTAATAATGAGGTATTTATTGATCTAGGTGCATATACTGGTGATACGACTTTGGATTATATTGAAATTTATAATAATTATCAAAAAATATACTGTTATGAAATTACAAAGGAAACAATGGCAATTTTAAAAAATAATTTAAGTAATTACGATAATATCATTTATAAAAATAAAGCTGTTAGTGACATTAATGGTACAATGTTTTTGAAAAAAAGTGCTGTTGATAGTTCTGGTAATCAAATTACTCAATCTGGTGATATTGAGATAGAAACTGTTTGTTTAGATGATGATATCGAAGAAAAGATTGACATGATTAAAATGGATATTGAAGGTTCAGAGTATGAAGCATTATTAGGAGCTAAAAACCATATCATGAATGATAAACCTAAATTGCTTATATCTGTTTATCACAATAAT
This sequence comes from uncultured Bacilli bacterium, assembly GCA_944332645.1. Taxonomy (GTDB): domain Bacteria; phylum Bacillota_I; class Bacilli_A; order RF39; family UBA660; genus Faecisoma. The sequence continues at coordinate 4,977 of CALVKK010000039.1, read as the reverse complement.
ATGGATCTATGGCGAATTCCAAAATTGATTTTTGAATACAATCAATACTATAATTTTTATTTAAGATATTACGGTAGTAATACTTATCCAACAGAAATAGTATTAATAGCTATACCATATTAATAAATATGAGTGATATTAAAAGTATTGAAAGATAATCAATACTTTTTACTTGGTTTCTATTATTTTATTTTTCTATTTTATCTTTATGTTCAAATTTTTTCTTGAATTTTTTGACTATTATTTATTTTTCTAACCATTTTAATTATTTTTTACATAAAAAAAGAGTATTGTACTTTATCAACACTCTGACAAGTATTTAATTAAATACTTGTTTTAAATATCTTATATATAACTCAAATATATTGGCTTTTTCAACATCATCATTGACAGTTAAATCGATCGTCTTGATGATGTTATTATTTTCCATTAAAGTGAGTTGACCAACCACATCCCCTTTAGATATTGGTGCTTTAATACTATCTACTTTTATATCATATGTAAATTCACCAATTCCATCATTTTTATTATATAAATCTGTTACATCTTCTTTTGGAACTACACCTACATACTCTTGTTTACCCTTTTCTACTGCTACTTCTTTAACAACAGTATTCGTATCGATAACTTTATTTAAACCATATTGAGCATAAACATAATCAAATATACTAGATACTTCTTTATTTCTAGTATCACTATCTGGTTCACCCATGACAACGGCAATTATTCTCATACCATTGATATTAGCTGTTGCAGTTAAACAAAATCCTGCCTCAGAAGTATATCCTGTTTTTAATCCGTCAACACCTTTATAAAATCGAACCAATTTATTGGTATTAACGAGCCAAAACGATCTATCTGTTCCTTTTCTTAAATAATCTTCATATATTGAAGTAAACTCAAATACTTTTTCGTGTTTTGATAGCTCTTTAGCAATTATAGCCATATCATATGCTGTTGAATAATGATTTGCTTCGTCTAAACCATGACTATTTTTAAAATTTGTATCTTGTAATCCTAATTCTTTGGCACGATCATTCATCATTTTAACAAACATTTCTTCAGTACCGGCAATCTTTTCAGCTAATGCTACTGCTGCGTCATTACCACTAGCCACAGATAATCCTTTAAACATATCGTAAACACTCATCTGTTCACCTGTTTCTAGTAAAATTTGACTACCACCCATACTAGAAGCATTGCTAGATACCGTTACCATATCTTCCCAATGGATAATTTCTTTCTCAATGGCTTCCATGACTAACAACATAGTCATTATCTTAGTCATACTAGCAGGATGTCTTCGCTCATGGGAATTTCTTTCATAGATAATTTCTCCAGTGGTTGGTTCTAAGACTATTACACTAGTTGCATTAGGAGCTAGTTCTAAAGCAAAAATATTATATGGTAAAAGGACTAATAAAGCTAGCATAATGCCAAATATTTTTTTCATTTAAATCACCTATTAAAACTTATGATTCACATCGAAAAAAATGTCATAAAAAAAAGAAATCTAATAAGTTGGTTAATAAAAATAAATATTTTTTTATTTACTCTTATTTTACAATCTCACTAAATCTAAAATTTCTTTTTACTAAAAATCAGTATTATAAGCTTTGCACATTTATTGTTCTTTTATATCATGATATAAAATTACCTCATTTTGCCGTTATTCTATCATATATAAAAATGTTGTAGTAGATTTTATGTGTAAATTTTTGAAAATTTGTTGAAAATATGATATTTCTTTTACATTTCTAAAAATGATTTAAACTTTTATTATATTTCTATCATCATTAAAGTTTAAATGTTTAAACACCATTTTAAATAATACTATTGTAGCTTAATCTATCAATTCACTATATTTTTTACGATTAATAATTTATGTAACGCTCTAGTCATAGCAACATAAAATAATTTTAGATCTATTATACAATTTTTATCAAATTCATTATCAACTAATATTACACCATCAAATTCTAACCCTTTAGACAAATAACTCGGTAATATATTAATATCATTATTATAATTTAAATTATCACTTGTTATCAAATTTAAATTTATTTTATCTTTCAATGCAACATATAATTTTTTTGCTTCTAAATTTGATTTTGTTATAATAGCAATGGTGTTATATCGTTTTTTTAATCCTCCAACCATATCTATTATATCATTTATTTTACATTTGTTTAAATGTTCAACACTATCACCATGTCTTATAACTGGTATTGCTTTATCTAAATTAAGTAATTCATTTATCCTATTTGCTTCATTCATTATTTCTATAGTAGTACGGTAACTCTTATTTAATTTAAGAATTTCCAAATTATTAAATATATCATTTAAACATTTCCAATCACTAACACTTCTATATGAATAAAGACTTTGTGCTAAATCACCATATATACTAAATGTTGCATTTTTAAACATTTTTTTTAAAACATAGAACGCAAATCGCCCATAGTCTTGTGCTTCATCTATTACAATATGTCTATATTTATCAAATTCGCTACTACCATTTAATTTGAATTTTATATATAGCATAGCAGGTATATCCTCTACTTCAATAATGTTTTTGTTTATGTCTTTTGTATCATAATTCAAATTATTTAATATTTCAATATAAATATTTTTGACTTTTTTATTTAAAACTGTAAAATGTTTTTTTAAATGTGTACCTATGTTATTTTTTAATTCATTTATAACTTTTTTATCTACATCATCCTTTATTAATTTCGAAATTATCTGATTTTTATTAACTTCTATATATTTGTTCAAAAGTAATAAGCATCTTTCAATTTTACTTTTGACACTTTCAAACATATTTTTATTTAAATCATTATAAATATCTAATATAATTTTCTTATCTATTATTTTTACATTGTTAATTTTCAAATCATCATTCGGAATTATTTGCAAATTGTCAAAATATTCATCAATAATATTTTTTAATTTTAATGAAACTCTAAATTTTGAGTAATCATCTTTATCAGTAATTTTATCAAGTGAATTAATTATTTTATAATCTTCTTTTACATAACTTAAAAATAATTCATCTAAAGTATTTTGAGTTACTCCATTAACATCTAAATCCGGAAGAATACTAGAGATATAACTTACAAAGAATTTATTTGGACCTATTACCATATAATCACTTGGTTTGTATAAATCACGATTATTATAAACTAAATATGCTATTCTATGTAGAGCAACAGTAGTTTTTCCACTACCGGCAACTCCTTGTATAACTAAATTTTTATTCATATTTTCTCTTATTATTTTATTTTGCTCACTTTGTATAGTAGAAACTATATTCTTCAGTCTATTATCTGCACTTTCACTTAAATATGGTTTCAATAATTCATCGTTGCTTACTGTATCAACATCATTAAATCCAATTAGCTGACTGTCTTCAATAGTATATTGACGCTTTAAAATAAGTTCACCTTTGACAATTCCTTCTGGTGCATTATATTGTGCAGCACCAATATTAGAATCATAATATAAACTAGATATTGGCGCGCGCCAATCTACTGTAATTATGTTATTATCATAATCAATAACTCCCTTTTTACCAATATAGCAAATATCGTTAATATCACTTTTAAAATCAATTCTAGCAAAATATGGTTTTAATTTTGCTTTTTCTAAAGAAGCTATTTCATTTTCTAATTTAAATTTTTCTTCAAGCATTGCATCATAATCATATTTGTATATTTTTTTCAAATTAGTCAATTTTAAATTAGTATCATCTATTACTTCATCGTATTTATTTAAAGTAAAACTCAAATGGTCTAATTCTGTTTGCATATATTCACCTCCGAAATTGTCTTTAAAACATATCACATTTTACACGAATCGCATTATTTTGTCAATTTTTTAATATATATTGTGTTTTTTATACAATCATGATATTATATAGAGGATTTTAGGAGATGAAAATTTAATATGAAGTTAGAAACCTTATTTATGTTTGAAAAAAAATATAATTTACATAATAGAAAAATATTAAATATTAATTATTGGGATTTTTGTAGAATGAATATTTTTTATGAACTAAAATCTAAATATGAAGGTACAAACAAAGTCGCAGATATATGCAAAAAAACAAAATTAAAAGATAAAAAAATTTACTTTAAACAATTTTTTAGATACACTTTTTTCAATAAAAAAAACATTGATTTATTATTTTTGTCGGACCCAAGAAGAACAAAAGAATTAGATAAATATAAATCAATTTTTATTGATCCTATAGCAAATAATTTATCTTCAAAATATAATTGTATGACTATTGAAGAACCAAGTTGGAGAGCATGGGGATACGGAATGCCACCTCATTTTTATCCTACTACTTCTTTAAATTTAAAATACATAGATTTATATGAATTTTATTTTCTAATTAAAAAAAGATTTTTCGACAAGAAAAAAAAGAAAATTATTGAAAATGAATTAGATTATCTTTACAAAATTATATTCAATGAATTTAACATAGATATTTCTTATACAAAAAATGTTTTTACAGATTTAATAATTTACTTTATTGTAATGGATAAAACTTATTTTAAATTAATTAAAAAATTAAACCCCAAAGTCATTCTTATTAATTATCGTCCAACTTACTTCAAAGTATTGATTAATTCTATATGTAGGAAAAACAATATACCGACAATAGATTTGCAACATGGGGTTATTTCAAAAAACGATCCTTTAGAAAGAAAAAATCCACTTGGATATAATTTATACTCAACATCCGATTATTTATTTGGATATGGAGAAAAGTTAGTTGATAAAACCAACTTATGTTTTCATGACAAAAACATAAAGTATGTTGGATACCCTTTTTTAGAAAATAAAATTACCTCCAAAATTAAAGTTCCTAATTTCATGAAAGAAAATATAAAATATATTTTAATAATATCACAATCAATATATGGAGAACAATATGCAAAATATGCTACCAATCTTGCCGATAAATTA
>CALVKK010000038.1 GCA_944332645.1 uncultured Bacilli bacterium | reverse complement strand
ATTAGAATCATCGTAAGCAATAACAGCAATCGGAAATTCTAACTTTTTGGAAGAGATTAATTGTTTTTTTATCTGTTTTTGGTTAGTCATGACAAAATTGCCAGCTACATTAATCAACTGCTGACTATTACGATAAGTATGAGTTATTTTTAAAAGACTAGCATATCCCATTAAGTGACTAAACTCCGTAAACAAAGATATATCACTTCCAGCAAAGGCAAATATACTTTGAAAATCATCACCGACAGCAATTATTTTAGCACAACTCACTTCACTTATCTTCTTAGCTAAATTAAATCGCTGTTGGGATATATCTTGATATTCGTCGATAATTACATATTTATAATCCAATTTAATATTGCCTAATTTTTGATAAGCTTCATTAATCATATCTTCAAAATCAATATAATGATTTATCTTTAATTGTTCTTGATAATAGTCATAAACATTTTCAACAAAATCCAAAAACATTTTTGTTCGCTCATCTTGATAAATCGCTTTCAATTTATTAAAATCTGTTTTATCATATCCTTTAACTTTAAAACCTTGAATAAAATTTAAACAAAATATAATAAATCTAGTATAGTAAACATCTTTGGAAGTATCAACTAATTTATAATAAACTTCTTTGGAATTTTTGGGATTTAAAATAATATTGTGCTTAAGTAATTGTTCTTTTAAATTATCTAACAAATCTGGTCCTGAATAACTTTCAATCAATGTTGTTTTATTTAATTGATGAATTTTCCTTTTATTGTTTATTTGGTACTTATATTTTAAACTACCAATATGACCAAATAATTTATTATATCCATTTTTATTTATTCCAAAATGTTCTAAATAAAAAACTCTTTCTCCTTGATAAATAGTAAAATCAGGTAAATACGTTTTGCTTTTATCTAATTTCGGATATGGCTTTTCATACTCGTAATCAATGCCATTTAAATATAAGAAATTAGCAATCATTACCTCTTCGTTTGATTTTAAAAATTCACCTAAAATTGTATAACGTTTGTTAGTTCTTTCATCAATTACTTGCTTATTATAGTCGTTTAATCTTGACTTTAAGGTTAAATAATCATTTCTTTTTTTATAGTTAAAATATTCGTTTAAACTTTTAAAATCTAAAGCATAATTAGGAATATCAAAATAAAATACGAAAAATTTTAAAAATTCTTTTAATTTTTCATTATCATCACATAAAACTTTATCAAAATAATCTTTGATTAAATTATAAGAGGTAGTTAATACCTTTAAATGTTCATCAGTTTGTTTCTTTAATATTTCAACACCAAATTTATGAAAAGTACAAACCAAAGCAGGTATCTTAAAGTCTTTATTAATCCTTTCTTTTAGCTCCAAAACTGCTTTGTTAGTGTACGAAATTAAAATGATATCTTTAGGATCAATCTTTTTTACATCGACTAAGAACTTCACTTTAGCAGCCATCGTTGTTGTTTTTCCACTTCCAGCACCTGCTACAATTAAATTATAATCTTCATCAGTTAATATTGCAATTCTTTGCTCTTCATCTAACAAAATATTATCATCGATTCCTTTATACATGTTGTCAAAGTAATCTTTATATTTAATTAATGATTCTTTGATATATTTTTCATTATGTCTTTTAACATCATCATAATTTAAGTTGTATTTTTTCATATCTTTAACTGAAATGTAGTCATCAATTTTAGTTATCATTTTCATTATCACCTACATTATATATTAAAACTACTTACATTATAAAACTACAAAAAATCAAATAATTTTTTTTCGTTACCCAGTCTAGTTATGTCACCATGTCCTGGATAAATCATAATATCATCAGGATATTGTCTTATTTTATCTAAAGATCTAATCATTTCATCTATATCAGCATCTTCTAAATCAGTTCGGCCAATTCCATCTTTAAAAATAAAATCACCAACAAACATTTTTTTCTCTTTTTTGAAATAAATAGTAATACATGTGTTATGGTGACCCTTAGTATAAATAACATCAAAATTAAAATTGCCAATTTTGTATTCTCTTTCTTCTAAATTGCTAATATCATAAACAGGAATGTTATATTTGTTTTTAATATCATTTAAAGCTCCAATGTGATCAAAGTGATAGTGTGTAATAATGATTCCAATCGGTTTTAAATTATTTATTTCTTTAATAATTTTATCTGGTTCTCCGCCAGGATCGATGAGCAAACATTCATTACCACTATTTATGATATAACAATTAGTTTCTAACCATCCTACTTTGACCGTCTTAATTTCCATTGTTTTCTCCTTTAATAATTGCATTATGGAATATTTTTTTGATAACTTTTTCTTTTAAATCTAAAGGAATACAGTTACCAGCAGCATCTATATGTCCACCACCACCATATTTTTTAGCAATCACACTTAAATCGACTTTACCATTACCACGATAGCTAATTTTTTTATCCATATTTATCAAGATAATATAATCCAAATAATCATACTTGTTTATTAGATAATTTCCTAATTCACTTACGTTTATTTCAGCGAATACTATACCAACCTTTTTATTATCGATAGTAGCTTCGATAAATCGTTTATCTTCAATATATCTTTTAACACGATCTTTTTCTAGTTGAATTAAGTGTAGATCTTCTTGGGAGTACAATTCTAAATTATCGATTATAACTTTATAAAACTTATCAATAAAATTATCCTTACCATATATCTTAAAAAGCATTTCAATTTTACTGGCTTCCTCTTTAGTCGTTTTACTAAAATCATACACATCCATTGTTCTAACATGTTCAACTAGCATTTTAGTATTCTCATTATTTAATAAATCATTATCATAATTTGCAATTAAATATTGATAGTAAAGACTAGTAGCACTCTCCTTACCACTTGCATTAACTTCAATAAAAGAATATTTATTCATATGCTGACAACTTAGATGGTGATCGATTATCTTAACTTTATCTTTGTAGTTATTTTCGATAAAATCGGCTAATTCTTCGCTGATATTTAGATCGATAACATAAATAAAATCGTAATTAGCAAGATTATTTTTTACATTATTATTGACATCTTTATTTTCTGATAAAATATAGTCAAATTCTTTAAAAACTAATTTTGATAGAATAATTGGTGTTATACCATCAGGATCAGCTATGTGTGATATTACTAATATTTTCATCAATTACCTCCTTAACCGGACCATAAGTTTTACGATAGCCTTCAATCAATCCATATTTATGAATTGCTTCGATATGTTTTTTAGTAGGATATCCTTTATGAGAAGCAAAACCATACATCGGGTATTTCTTATCTAATTCATACATCATTTTATCTCTTGTAACTTTAGCTATGACACTAGCTGCCGCAATCGAGATACACTTAGCGTCCCCTTTGATAATACTAGTAGTTGGAATATCGATATTTATTGGCATCGCATCGATTAAAATATACTCTAAATTAATCTGTTCTCTTACCTTGGATATTGCTATCAGCATTGCTTTACGACTCGCTTCATAGATATTTATTTCATCGATTTCTTCAGGTGAGACTACTCCAATCCCATAAGCTAAGCAATGATTTATAATATAATCATAAAACTTATCTCTTTTCTTTTCTGATAGTTTTTTGGAATCGTTTAAACCTTCTAAAACAAAATCCTTAGGTAGCACTACACAACTAGCGACAACTGGGCCGATCAATGGACCTCGTCCAACTTCATCGACTCCTCCAATATAATTGATACCTTTTTGATATAATTTACTTTCATATTCGTATAAATTCACAAGATCTCACCTTCAAACATTATAACATATTTTATAATAATTGAACAAAATGTGTTATAATAGTTTCTAGTTTTAAATTGGCAACTTAAACTCTAATAATCAAGGAACAAATTTAATGATTATAAAGCAAAAGACATACGATTACACAAACTAAAAACATACTATTTCGAAATAAATCAGTTTTCTGTTCCCCTAAAATTAGCAATTTAAAAGATTTATTTTTGAAAGGTTTTATCTTTGAAGATAATCAAAAAAATTAAAAAACTTCATGGTCAAAAAATAGAATTGCAACACCTAAAATCATTATGTTCACTAATTAAACTATTTGTTATTGAATTTAATTGTACTCGAATGACAGGTAAAACGACACCAGTAAACAATCTTTACGATTTTTTTAAAAAATGCAATTTTAATGTTTCTTTAATTTAAAAATTTAATAATGTTACATATCCATTTCTAAGTTGTTTTTTCGAAAGTTTCGATGTGATGATTTTACTAAATACTTCTGATATGAGTCTTAGTGATGTTTCTATTTAAGTCATCTCACAAGTTATTCCAGTAATGAAAAAAATACATCAATTCGTTTAGGAAAAAAATATACTTTAAAATAACTAAATCAAAATGTTAATTTTTATTAAATAAAAAAAACGACTTGTCAAAAGTCGTTTTTAATAACATTGGAGCAAGTGGTTAAGTTATTTCAAACTTTTTCTCACTTATTGAGAAATTGATAAAATATCAATTTCTATTAATATTTTATCAATTAATCTTTTTATAGGCAACAGTATTTTGAAAAAATATAAAATAAATTTAATATTTAAAAATAAAACAGGAATCTATATAAAATTCATAACTATTATAGTTATATGTTATTTATATATAGAATTCCTTACACAATCATTAGTATTTATGGATTATTTGATTCTTTTTAAGATTTTACTATTATTATTTTCAAGTTCACAATTTATAAATTGTTCTTCTAATGCTAAAACACTATTTTTATATCTATTGTATGCAAATTCATAGTTTTTGTTTTGAATTGCTACAACACAAGGTTGAACAACTTGCTCATAAATCCATTTATAAATTTTATTACTGTCTGGAATAGAATTAATTTTATCAACTATGATAGGTGCAACATCATAATAATGTTTAATATCTTCCTTATTAACGAAATTATCTCTAAACCATCTTAATGTCATTAATTCATTGCAACTATCATCAAAATTATCTTGCATATGATTCATACAAGCTGTTGTTAAATAGCATCCTGAACCAGAACTCTTATCTTGTGTTCCATTATCTCTATCATTATCAGTTCTACTCCAATTTTCATTTAAATCTGATTTTACATGTGTCGAATTATGTGGTGCATTTCCATAAGGGCTTCTGTCATAATAATCATATTTATAACCACTTCCATTTGAATAAGGGGTAACATGAAATTCCTCTCCATTTTTTCCAACGTAACAACCTCTATTTGGATCATATTCCATATCTTTAATTTTATCGTAATCAAAATCTGCCATATTATTTTTCATCTCTCTTTCTTTTATTTTCTTCTCTTATTTCTTTTACTTTTTCTTCATGTATAGTTTTTTTAATTTTTACATACAACGGATCAAAATAATATCCTAAATCATTAAAATCATCATATTTGATTTCTAAATCAATGACAATTCTTTGAAGTTCTTCCAATTTATTATCCGTTGGAAGTTGGTGTTCCAATTTTTCTAATTCCTTAAATAAATATTGAATTATTTGTTTATCTTCATTAAAATCATTTTTTTCTAAAATTCGTGTTAAAAATGCCAATATTTGCTTTAAACTTTCACTTTTCATAAAATAAGTTCTCCTTTCTTACAATATATTATATATTATGATATTGTCAAAATCAAATACTAACGTAACAAAGAATAACTAAACCAAAAATGTATAAAAAAGAATATCATTCCTTATCTTTCTATTTCTTCATTTTTACTTTTATTATTTTGAATTACATCAATGTCATCATTATCAAGTATATCTTCATTATATAAATCTTGAATAATATTATCATATTTATCAGTAGAGAAGAATTTGTTTTGTAAAAACTCTATAAATCTTTTCCATAAATTTTTAAAGTATTCTAACATTTCTTCAAGTTTTGAAACTTTATCTTCTAACTCATCAATAGTGTCATTTGCAAAGTCTAATTTATATTCTAATTCATTTATTTTATTATCACGATTTTTAATTCTTTGTTGTAAGTTTTTAACTTCTTTTGAATGATTTTTTAAGTCATCCTCATAATGTTCTAATATTGTAGTTAAATCATTAGTTGTCTTTAAATTAGAAGTAGTATCTTGTGTTTGCTTTATATAATCCTTAATTTCATTTATTTCATCATTTGTAATTGAATAATTATTTTTATTTAACTTATTAGGCTTTAAATTATCAATAATATTAGTTATTTGTAAAGATTTATTTTGTAAATCATCTGCCTTATCATTTAATTCATTAAGTCGTTTTTTATTTTTCTCTTGTTCCTTTTTTAACTCTCTATAATTAATCATATTTTTAACATTTATATCTTGATTACGACCTTCTTCCTTCTAAACCAATTTTAGTTCTTTCACTTGTTCTTTCTATTTCATTTTGTGATACTGTTGTTAAAAGTCTTGCGACCATTCTACCATTAGCACTTGTAGTATTTATATCATCATTAGCACAATCTAAATAAGCATTATTATCTTCTAAAAATTTCATTATATCTTCCATATCATAAACTGAACGTGTAAGTCTATCTAGTTTTAATACAACAATAGTATTACATTTTTTATTTCTAATATCTTCTTTTAATTCTTCAAATGCAGGTCTTTTATTACCAGTTTTAGCACTTATTCCAGCATCCTTATATACTTTATAAATATCATAACCTTTAAATTCACACATAGCACGAAGTCGTTTTTCTTGTTCTTGTAAACTAAATCCTTCACGTGCTTGATCTTCAGTTGATACTCTAATATAAATACCTGCTACTTTCTTTTCTTCATTCATGTTTTTTAACACTTCCTTTCATATGTTTGGCACTTTAAAAGCAAAAAGTTAAGTCTAATAATTAAAAAAAGGCGACAAAGACTATAAAATAATTACATGTCTTTGGCACCTCTTAAAATTTTACATAATATAGTTTCATTAAATATATTAAGTTTCATATCTATCAACCCCCTAAATATAAAACTTCTTTCATGGGTATTTATTATATATTATTTTATCTAAAAGTCAAGACATATTGCTTGTTTTTGCCAGTTTTAAGGCACTTTTAAGAGAAGTTAGTACAAATATTTATATTTTAATTTAACTCTTTAATAAAGGTTTCTAAATCCTTTAATTCTAGTTTATTTGATAGATTACCAACATATAAAGTTTTAGAATAGTTAAATGCAAGAAATGTAATACCTTTAATTATTATTCTATGAGGTTCTATATAACTTAAATTTGATTTATCAATATTTCTAATATTACCATTTATAATAGTAGGTTTGGTATTACAAAAATCACATATAAATTCAATCTTTCTTTTTAAATCATTTTCAATTTCTAATTCTTTTATAGTAATGCTAATCATAAAACCCATCCTTTCAAATCTTAAACACTAAAAAAGTACCAACTTCTTTTAGAAATTGATACTTCTATATTTAAGTCCTAACTATAAAAGTTTGGACAAATTTCCCAATGGAGGGCCTAGCCGGACTTGAACCGACGCTCGGGGAGTTGCAGTCCCATGCCTTACCAACTTGGCTATAGACCCATTTCTAATTTTCCAAAAACCTATGAACATAATTTTACACTATTGTTTTAACTTTGTCAATCAATGTCAATAATTTGTTAAAGTATATGCTATTAAAAGATTATTTATTAAAAACATATTAACAAAAAAAATCAACAATTCTATATTTTGTTGATTTGATCTTTAAGCTGATCATATCTATCCTTCATATTACCATACATTATCATAAAAACATCCAAAGAATTAAAATGTTTTTCTAAATCTTGTTTCAAAGAAGAAGCTATCGTTGAATATTCATAAATTGCGGTATCTTTGTACATACTTCCGCAAAAATTCATATCATCAGTTGCTACACCGACATGGTCAACACCAATGATTGATATAACATGTTTAATATGTTGTAAATAAATTTTTCTTTTTTCATCTAAAGTAGCAATTTCTTTAATTTCATAGGGAACAACAAAATTGCGATTTGAAAAAACCCCAATCATTCCTCCTAATTGTCCAATTGCTTTAATTTGATTATCTGTCAAATTACGATCTCTATGACATAAATAAATCGAATTGGAATGACTAGCCATTACATAAGTCTTAAATCCTTGTTGCTGTTTCTGTTTAATATAATTTGTAATATCATAAAATGATTGTTCATTAGTATGTGATAAATCGATTAAAATGCCTAACTGAATTGCTTTATCGATTAATTTTCTACCTTCCTTAGTAAGCCCATCATTACCACGATTACCAGAGGCATATTTATTTTTATTATTCCATACTGGTAAAATACTACGTAATCCTAAAGAATATAATATATCTAAATCCGAAACATCAAGATAATCGCAACCTTCAATACTAAATAAAAGATCCGTTTGAGGTAAAAAATGTTTGACAATATCTGTACTGATTTGAAACATTGAAACAACAGGAACATCATCACGGTAATAATCTGGATGGAGTTCCTCTTTCATCTCGTCTTTACTCATAAAATATAAATTAGCAATTACACCTTTAACATTATCATCATTATAAAATTTACACCATTGTTCAAGATAAGAATAATCATTTTTTAAATAGCATACATAAGCAACACTTAATAGATCATAATGCATGTCAAACACACAAATCACCACTCAATCTAGAATATTAGTATAAAACGATTAATACTCTATATTATATTGGTTGATTAGTTAAGTTATACCTAACAAGGTCATTAGAAATTTCAACAATCATTTTCGCATAAGTTTCTTTTTCTTTTAAATAATCTTCTGAAACATCATCATATTCTTTATACTCACTTAACTGATTATTATAGTAGACTTTATCAGTTAACCAATTACCATTAGGAAAAACAACAATATTTTCGTCAATACTGAAAATATCATGACCTAAAGCATGTTTAACATCAAAATTGAACATATTAGCTAAAGTAGGCATGACATCATATGTTCCCATAACTTTGTCAATCGTTTTATTAAACTGTTGATCTTTAGTATAGATGATTAACGGAACTCTAGTTAATTTTTCATACTCATAAAAATCAAGATCATCGTGTAAATAAAACTCATATTCATCTACTGTAAAACTAGCATCATGATCACCATAAATAACAATTACAGTATCATCCAATATTCCTAAATAATCTAACTTGTTGATAAATTCTCCGATTGCCTCATCTGCATAATGAAGTAATTTCAAATAATTTCCGATTCTAGTTCCTTCTAAATAAGAAACATCAAATTGAATTTTATTGTTAGTATCAAAAGGAGAATGATTAGAAAGCATAATTAAAGTGCCATAAAAATGATCATAACTTGAAGAGATTTCTTTAATCATATCAGCAGATTGGTTAAAAAATGACTTATCCGATAGACCCAACCCAATCTTATCTTGCAAATCATATTGATCATAACAATAAAAATGGTCATAACCCAATTCTTGGTACATCACATCACGATTCCAATAATCACAAACATTACCATGCATACTAAACGTATAATAACCATTTTCTTTAAATGATTTTATCATCGAATCATAATTATTGTTATCATAATTAACAAAAACCGTTCCCATACTAACTGGTAATATGGAATTTGATATTGTAAATTCGGTGTCACTACTTCTTCCAACGCTTTCTTGGGAGTAAAAATTACTAAAATATAAACCATTATTGACTAAATGGTTCAAATTAGGAGTTATTTCTTGCCCGTTAATTTTAGTGTTTAAGAACATTGATTGAACACTTTCAGC
>CALVKK010000037.1 GCA_944332645.1 uncultured Bacilli bacterium | reverse complement strand
AGATAAAACTAAAAAATTACTAGATAAAGTTACCGAATTAACTAAAGAAGAAGTAAAAAAAGGTGTTTTAGATGTTGAAACAAAAATAATCTCTGGAATAGATAATTTTGCCCCTGGATATATAGATAAAGAAAATGAAGTTATTGTAGGTTTACAAACTGATAAGCCATTAAAAAGAATTGTTAATTTATATGGTGGTATTAGAATGGCTCATAAATCTTTAGAAGCCTATGGTTACACTTTAGATGAAACAGTTAATAGACATTTTAAAGAATATCGAAAATCACATAATGATGGTGTATTTGATGCTTATACTGACGAAATTAGAAGAGCAAGAAGTGCAGGATTATTAACGGGCCTTCCTGATGCTTATGGCAGAGGAAGAATAATTGGTGACTATAGGAGAATTGCTTTATATGGTATTGATTATTTAATCGAAGAAAAACAAAAAGATTTAAAAAACATTACAACAATTAATGAAGAAACAATTAGATTAAGAGAAGAAGTTAGTGAACAAATTAAAGCTTTAAACGAAATAAAAAGCATGGCTTTAAAATATGGCTTTGATATTTCTAAACCGGCTTGTAACGCTAAAGAAGCTACACAATGGTTATATTTCGGTTATCTGGCGGCTATCAAAGAAAATAACGGTGCTGCCATGAGTTTGGGGAGAACTTCCACATTTTTGGATATCTATATCGAAAGAGATTTAGAAAACAATTTAATAACTGAACAAGAAGCGCAAGAAATAATTGACCAATTTATAATTAAATTAAGAATTGCGCGTCACCTAAGAACACCAGAATATAATGAATTATTTGCTGGAGATCCTACATGGGTAACTGAATCACTAGGTGGTATGACTTTAACTGGTAAAAGTCTAGTTACTAAAAATAGTTTTAGATATTTACACACTTTAATTAATTTAGGCCCTTCTCCAGAACCAAATTTAACAGTTTTGTGGTCAAATAATTTGCCAGAAAGTTTTAAAAAATATTGTGCTAAAATATCTATTTTAACTGATGCTATTCAATATGAAAACGATGATGTAATGCGACCAATATATGGGGATGATTATGCTATTGCATGCTGTGTATCAGCTATGAAAGTTGGAAAACAAATGCAATTCTTTGGAGCAAGATGTAATTTAGCTAAATCATTATTATACGCTATTAATGGTGGTTATGATGAAATAAGTGGCAAATTAGTAGTTTATGGCATGGATAAAATAACTGATGAAGTGTTAGATTATGAAAAAACTAAAAAAGCATATTATAAAATGTTAGAAAAAATTGCTCAAACTTATGTTGATGCAATGAATATAATTCACTATATGCATGATAAATATGCTTATGAAAAATCTCAAATGGCTTTACATGACACAAATGTTGAACACTTAATGGCATTTGGCGTGGCAGGTTTATCGGTAGCAACTGATTCTTTATCAGCCATTAAATATGCTAAAGTAAAACCAATTAGAAATGAAGAAGGAATTGCTATTGACTTTGAAATTGAAGGAGATTATCCTAAATATGGTAATGATGATGATCGTGTAGATAGTATTGCTGTTGACATTGTCAAAACATTTATTAGAGAATTAGAAAAACATCCATTATATAAAAATGCCAAACATACATTATCAGTATTAACTATTACATCTAATGTAGTATATGGCAAGAAAACAGGTACCACTCCTGAAAATAAAAAAAAAGGCGTTCCTTTTGCTCCAGGAGCTAATCCAATGCATGGAAGAGATAGTAGTGGGGCTTTGGCTTCATTAAATTCTGTTGCTAAAATACCTTATAAAGATGTATGTCAAGATGGTATATCTAATACATTCTCTATTATTCCTAATGCTTTAGGTCACAAAGAGGAAGAAAGAATTAAAAATTTAGTAAATATTTTAGATGGTTATTTTAAACAAGGTGCACATCATTTAAATGTTAATGTTTTAAATAGAGAACAATTAATAGATGCAATGGAACATCCTGATGATTATCCTAATTTAACAATAAGAGTATCAGGATATGCCGTTCATTTTAATAGATTAAGTCGTGAACAACAACTAGAAGTTATCAGTAGAACATTCCATGAAGGTGTTTAATGGAAGGATATATTAATTCGATTGAAACTATGGGACTAGTAGATGGTCCTGGAATAAGATTTGTTGTCTTTATGCAAGGTTGTAAATTAAGATGCTTATTTTGTCATAATCCAGAAACATGGAAAGAAAAAGAAGGATTAAAAATAAATTCTGATGAATTGTTAAAAAGAATATTAAAGTATAAAAATTATTTTGGAACTGATGGTGGGGTAACTTTTTCAGGAGGCGAACCCCTTCTTCAAAGTGATTTTTTGATAGAAATATTAAAAAAATTACAACAATTTGGAATAAATACTTGTCTAGATACAGCTGGCGTTGGTGGAACTAAAAATGAAGAAGTTTTAAAATATGTCGATTTAGTTATGATGGATATTAAAGCGATTGAAAATGATAAATATAAAATTATGACTGGTCGAAATGTTGAAGAATCAATTGAGTTTTTAAATTTATGTCAAAAATTTAAAAAAAGAGTATGGATAAGACAAGTAATTATACCTGGTATTAATGATAATGAAGAATATATAAAAAAACTAAAATTATTTTTAAGTAAATATGATATTGAAAAAGTTGAATTTTTGCCGTATACTACTATTGGTGTTCCAAAGTATAGAAAATTAAATATCGATTATCGTTTGAAAGATACTAAACCAATGGATAAAGAAAATTGTGAAAAATTATACAAGTTATATGAAACATTATAATTTGTTTCATTGCCCTATAGCCAAGCGGTAAGGCGGCGGACTCTGACTCCGTTATTCATTAGTTCGAATCTAATTAGGGCAGCCATGAGTGATTAGCTCAGTTGGTTAGAGCGTTACGTTGACATCGTAGAGGTCATAGGTTCAAGTCCTATATCACTCACCAATTAATAATTTTAACTTGGTATTGTAAAAATACTGATAATAAGGTATAATCTATTTATAAAATAAGTGGGTGGCAATATGATACTAAGAAAACCATATGCATTTTTTATTAAACACTTTAAGCTAATTCACCTTGTATTAGCTGTTTTTGTATTTTATGCAATTTATAGAACAAAATTATTATTAGATTTTTTTAATGAATATAGTTTAGCCACGATAAATGTCACTGGTCAAGATTTAGTTACGCCTTTATTACCTACATTGTTTCAAATTGTTCCTATTCTAATTATCCTTTTTGCTACGATTGTTTTAGTGGTGATGGCTTATAAGAAAAAACCTTATCTTTTTTACATCATAACTATCATTATCTATATATATGTTTTAATTATCACGCAAGTTTCCAAAGGAACTTTAAATACACTGTATACAACCTTAGTAGATGTTCGAACGATCAGGTTAATTCGTGATTTAATAACTTTAGCTTTTGCGACCCAATTATTTAGTTTGGTCATAATTTTAGTTCGGGCGACAGGATTTGATGTCAAAAAATTCGACTTTAAAAGCGATTTAAAAGAGTTAGAAATAAATGAAGAGGATCGTGAAGAGGTCGAAGTTCAAATAAATTTTGATCCCAACAAAAAATTAAGATCGTTAAGAAAAAAGATTCGTTATTTAAAATATAGCTATAAAGAAAACCGTTTATTTTTCAATTCGATCTTTATAGTTGCTATCGTTTCGATTGTTTTAGTTATTGTCTTATCGATCTTTAGTGGCGATAAAATTATCGATCAAAATGTTTATTTTTATGGTAATAATTTTACAGTTAGTTTGACTGATAGTTACTTAGTCAATACAGATTATAAAAGGCAAGTAATCGACGAAGATTATTACTATCTTTTGCTAAAATTACAGATAAAAAACAACACTAGTCGAACCTTTGGTTTGGATATTTCAACCACTAAAGTATTGATCGACAATTATGTTTATACTCCAACCACAAAAAATAAAAGCAGTTTCTTTGACTTTGGTACAGTTTATCAAAACGAAAACATTGGTCAAGAGTTCGAGACCAAAGTTTTGGTTTATGAAATTCCTAAAGAATTAATCGATGAAGATATCATTTTCTCTTTTGTCGATAAAAACACGCTTGATAAAAACGGCAATTTTGCTAGTACAAAAGTTAGGGTTGAATATCAAGACTTAACCGGTATCACATCAAGAGAAACTGCCAAATTAAACGAAGAATTATCATTTGAAAACAGCATTTTAAATGATTACAAAATTAATATTACATCTTTTGACATCGATAGTTCATATAAACTTGAGTATAACTTCTGTATTTCCAATGAATGTTATCCTTCTTATGAGTATGTAAAACCTAGTATTACTAGCAATTATGACAAAGTATTATTGAGAATAACTGGTTCGCTAACCAAACAAACTAATATTGATAATATATATGATTTATACGATTTTATCGAATATTTTGGTAATTTATATTATGTAGTTGATGGTCAAAGAAAAGTCCAAAATGTTCAATTTAAAGAAGTGACAAGTAAGAAAGCAAATCAACCAAATACATATTATATTGAAGTTTTAAAAGAAGTTGAAAATGCCTCTTCCATTTCACTAGTGTTTACAATTCGTAATAGAAATTATGAATATGTTTTAAAATAGTGTTTGAAAATAATTTTATTTATGTTATAATTGTATAATGGAGGAGTAAAAATGAAGAGGATAATTACTATATTAGTCTTGATATTACTTGTTCCAACTGTAAAAGTAAAAGCACTCTCTTGTAGTTATAGTGAACTGGCTAGGTTAAAAAAAATAGCTTCTAATGTCAATATTAGTTATGATTACATTGAGCAAGATAACAATGTGACTTTTACAGTAACTTTAAATAATCTTAATGAAGAAATTTACTTTGTCGATATGACAGACTATCAAACTTATAATTATGAAAACGAAGAACTAACAATTTCTGGATATCGGAGTGGACAAACAGTTAGATATGTATTTTATGCAACCGATTCTCGTTGTCAGCAAGAAGCATTGTATACAGCTAGGGTTTCTTTTCCAAGTTATAATCGATATTATCAAGATCAAGTGTGTGAAGGGATCGAAAATTTTAGCTTATGTCAAAAATGGTCCAGTCAGAATTTATCATATGAAAGTTTTTTAAGCAAAGTTAACGAGTATAAAAACAGTTTAAATGTAGATGATAATGTCGAGCCAACTCCGGTCATTAACGAAACATCTTGGATCCAGTTGATAGTTGATTTTCTACTTGATTATTACATAATTATAGTGATTATTTTAGCATTAGGGTTGGTTGGTTTATATTTCCTTAGCAAAAAAGATGACGTTTATAGTTAGGAGGTAATGTTGTGAAAGAATCATATTGGGGAACTGCAGTAGTTGCCCTTGGAATATTGGCAATTTTCTTTATCTTTTTCTTTCAATCAATTACCAATACCGACGAACACAACTATCATTTACTTAAAGAAGCTACTGAAGGTGCAATGTACGATGCATTAGATTTGGCAGCTTATCGAGAAGATGGCATTATTAGAATTGATCGAGAAAAATTTGTTGAAAATTTTTTAAGAAGATTTGCTGAAAGTGCTTTGCTTTCTAATACTTATGTAATAGACATATATGATGTTAATGAGACACCACCTAAAGTTAGTTTGTTAGTTAGTAGTGTCGAGGCAACTAATATGACAGGTGAAATTATGGAGTTTAGTATTCAAAACCGTTTAGATGCAATACTAGAAACACCTGATGTTGATGAATAAAGAAAGGAATGATTTTTATGAATAATTTTTTAGTATCATTGAAGAAATTTTTTACTAACAAGAATACAGTTACAGTGATTGGCGTTATTGCCATTTTAGGACTTTTATATTGGGGATATACTTCAACTATAAACAGTCAAGTTCAACCGGTTAGAGTACCGGTAGCTGCTACGACTATTCAACCTCGAACTTTGATAACTGACGATATGATCAGTTGGATTGAAATGCCAGCTGCTTCAATCAGCAATGATGTAGTCAGAAGTCAAACTTTGATAGTTGGAAAATATAGTGATGTCAATACCGTTATTCCAGCCGGTAGTATGTTCTATGGAACCGTTTTAATCGAGGCAAGCCAACTACCAGATTCAGCTTTTACAGCTGTTAAAGATGGAGAAAGACCTTATGCTTTATCTGTTACGACTGCATCTACTTATGGTAACTCTATTTATCCAGGTAACAAGATCGATGTTTTCATGAAAGCAATCGATGAAAATGGTCAAATTATGGTAGGAAGATTATTAGCACAAGTTGAAGTGTTGGCGGTAAAGGATAGTTCAGGAAACAATGTTTTTGAAGACACTTCTGCTAATAGAACTCCAGCAACTTTATTGTTTGGTGTTCCAGAGGATGTTTATGTTTTATTGAAAAAAGCCGAATATTTAAGTGGCTATGGAGTTGAACTGTTCCCAGTTCCTTATGGTGGAACAACACCAGTCGAAGGCGATTTGATTGTCGACCGTGAAGAGTTAGTTAATTTCATCGAAAGTAATACAGTAGTTTTCAGTGATTCAACTGATAATCCTAATGAAAATATTCCGGGTGAAGATATAGGAAACGAGACTGAGTAGTTATGAATGATAATTTGTTTTCTCAAATAGATTTCGGACCACTAGTAGAATATTTAAAAAATGATGATATAACTGATATATCTTACAGCAATAACGGTCAGATATGGCTGAAAACATTGTCACATGGTATTTTTAGAATTGAAAACCCTAATATTAATAATGCTTTTATGGAAAAATTAGCTTTCCAATGTTCTAATGTTATGGGAAGGTCGTTTAATGCAGCTCATCCGTTTCTTGATTCCGAAAGTGCGGAACTGCGTATGAACTTTATTCATGATTCGATTGCCAGTAATGGAATCGCTTGTGTTATAAGAAAAACACCGGCCAAAATAAGATTAGAAAAAGACAAAATCATTGCCGAAAAATATATTACCGTGGATATTCATGATTTTCTAGTTCAGTGTGTTTTAGCACATTGCAATATTCTTGTTTGTGGTGAGACAGGTTCTGGAAAGACAGAATTTGTTAAGTATTTAGCATCTAAAACAAGAGAAAACGAAAAGATCATTACAATCGAGGATACATTAGAATTGCACTTGGACAAAATATTTCCTCATCGCGATATTGTAGCGATGAAAACCAATAATGTCGCTTCTTATACAGACGTATTAGTTACTTGTATGCGTCAAAATCCTAAATGGATATTACTATCCGAGGTACGTAGTGCGGAAGCAGTTATGGCTGTTCGTAACTCGATTTCTTCGGGGCATTATATTTTATCGACAATTCATGCTGATAAAGCTTCTTCGATTCCAACACGTATGTATAGCTTGTTGGAAACTAGTCAGGATATCGATCAGTTTTTAAAATCTATTCATCGTTATATTCAGTTGGGTGTATTAGTTAGAGGACGTCAAGATCGCGAAACTAAAAGATTTATAAGAGAGATTGGCGAAGTGACAGAGTTTTACGTAACAGAGGATAACAAAGCTGAATATAATATTATTTATCGTAAAACGCCAGAAGGCAAAGTGTTTAGAAATAATCCTAGTAAGTATTTGATTGATTATATAGAAGGACAAGGTATAAGTTTGCCAAATGGTTTTATTGATCCTAGATTTGATCAAAAACAAACGGCGCCTGATCCTGTGGCTCCAATCAACGTAAATTAAAGGAGGTAATGAAATGATAACCGTAATATTTGTTATTATTGCTATTATTTTGTTGTTTATATTCATATACCGTATCAATACTGGTGAAAATGTCTATAAATTTATCGTAAATAATGTCAATAATGTTTATGAAAAATATGCACCTTATTCTTTTAAAGTGGTAAGAGAAAAAGTTAAAGAATTAGGGCAAGAATTTACGCCAAAGCAATATTTTATTCAAATAGTTGTTTTTTCTGTTGGCTCGGCTATTGTTTCTTATCTTTATTTTTATAGTTTAATTTGGTGTATAGTTTATATAATAATCGCTATTTTGATAATACCTTATTTATCATATTTACGGTGTAAAAGATTATACAGTGAGTTTATTTTTGAACAGATTCAAGTTTATACAACAAATACAATTATGGAATTTGCTACGACTCAAAGTTTTGTTAAATCATTAGAAGGTGTTTATGAATCAGGAATTTTAGAGGATCCTGTTAAAAGCGATGTTAAAACGATGATTGATATGGCTTACCGCAATGGCACAATTAATGAATCAATTACTTTTATGAACGAAAAATACGATTACTATATAGTACGTAATATGCATCAATTATTTTTACAAATTACCAATGAAGGTGCTAGAGATGCATCAGGTTCATTGGAAAATATGTCGCAAGATATTGATATGTTAGTTGAAGGAGTTTATCGTGATCGTATTGATCGTGCAACATTCCATAAAAAATTTTTACAATTTGGTCTTGTGCTATATTTAATGGTAATGTTAGTTCAATTTTTGTTAGGGACAGAAACCTATTTGGAAATGCTTAAAATTTGGTATGTTCAGCTGTTGCTTCATGCTATTGTAATTATAAACACTTATTTTTTATTAAGTGGTGAAAAATTTTATAATGAGAATGTGGGGGCTGAATAATGATTTTCGTATTAATAGGAATAATTTTGTTTTTCATTGTCATTTATAATAGATTTGTTGAACCCAATCAATTTTTAAAGGAAACGCAGCCAATATTTAAATTTTTAAGAGAATCTGATTATGAGTTTTTATTAAAGCTTAAATATGGTCCTGATGTTGATGTGGATAAAGAGTTTGGCAAAAGAGTTCGTAATGGGTTAATTGCAATCGTTGTTATGATTTTTATATTTTTATCAAATTTACAATTTATATATGTTTTGTTTGCTGTTATCGTTGGTTTTGTAATATTTAAACAGCCATATACTGCTTTGAGATCTTATTATAAACGAAACTTGCATCATATTAATTTGATGTTGCCTTACTATTTAAAAAGTTTAGAAATTTTAGTGCAACATTATACAGTGCCAGTTGCTTTGTCACGTTCGATTGAACAAGCTCCTGAGATATTCAAGCCTGGGTTAAGGTCTTTAGTTGCTAAAATCGAAGCTGGCGATATGACAGTTGATCCTTATATGGAATTTGCTAAAGAGTATCCTGTTCGTGATTCGATGCGAATGATGCGCCTTTTGTATCGATTAAGTTTAGGTAGTCAAGAAAAAAAGCAAGAACAATTAATGATGTTTTCCAGAACTGTATCAAGTTTGCAGAATAAATCTCGTGAACAAAAATATGCAGAAAGATTAACTAACATGGAACAAAGAACGATGATTATGTTGTTTGTTACTGGTGGTGGGATAATGTTATTAATGCTATTATCAATGATGATGTTGATGAATTTTTAAATAATTAATATAAAATGTGGTATAATAAATACGTTATGTAAGGTGGTGAAAAGATGAAAGAAGCTGCTGGAGAAGCAAATATGACAGTAATTACTATTATTTTAATTGGTGTTATCGCTGCAGTTGCCATTCCCCTTATTACTAGTTTGATGAGTAATACTGCCGAAAGAGCGTGTTGTACAGAAGCAGGAGGAGAATGGAGTGGTGGAGCTTGTCAGTCTACCGCATTATTTGATCAAAATAGTTACAATACATGTGTTGCGAATGCTAATGCAGATTAAGAGATAAAGTTTTATCTCTTTTTATTTGCACTAACTAAAATATTGCAATGCAAGACAAAATATAGTATAATTATTTTAATGTGAGAGTAGGTGTTATATATGAGTGGTCCAATCGGTCATACTTTTCTTTATAATCTAATTATAATATTTATTGTGATTGTTTTTGCTTTCTTGTCGGGTACACTTAGT
>CALVKK010000036.1 GCA_944332645.1 uncultured Bacilli bacterium | reverse complement strand
AATAAATGAAGGTATTATCTTAGTTTATAGTGTTGCCAGAGAAGCAGGAATCAGAACAAAAATTGCAGTGTATTCAGAAAATCCTAACATTGATCCTGTTGGTTCTTGTATCGGAGAAAAAGGAATGCGAATCGCTAATATATTAAAAGAATTAGGACCGGAAAAGGTCGATATTGTTGCTTATACGACAGATAAAGTTAAATTTATTGAAAATTCTTTATCGCCTGCTAAAAATCTTCATGTTTTTATAACTGACGAAAAAAAACAGGAAGCATTAATCGTTGTCGATGGTGAGAATTTATCTTTAGCTATTGGTAAAAAAGGGTTAAATGTCAAGCTAGCATCCCGTTTGACTAAATATAAATTAGATATTAAAACCACAGAGCAAGCTAAAGAAATGGGCATTAATCTTGTCATTTAAAGAGGTGAATTGTTTTGAAAATAAAAAAAATTCCAATGAGGTCATGTGTCATTACTAAAGAAAAATTACCTAAAAAAGAGCTGATTCGAGTTGTTAGGACTCCTGACCAGGCTGTTGTTATTGATTTAACAGGTAAAGTTAATGGCCGTGGAGCCTATTTAAAGAAAGATTTAACGGTTTTTGAAAAAGCACAAAAAAATAAAATCCTAGATAAAATTTTAGAGATTGAGGTTAAGGATGAAGTTTATAATGAACTAAAAAAAATAATATAGGAGGTGTTTACTATGATGAGTGTGCTTGAGTATGCTAACGATGTAAACAAAAGCGTTACTGAGATATTAAAAAAATGTGAAGAATTGGATATTCCGGTAGATAATGAAAATGATTTGTTAAGTGAAGATGATATCGTGGTTTTGGATAATGCTGATTTTGAAGATATTGATGAAATCGTTGATGAAATAATCGAAAACAAGAATATCAAAGTCGATGATACTATTGCTAAACAAAAACTCAAGAAAAAACAAGATATTAAAACATTTAATAAAAAAGATTTTCAACAAAAGAAAAAGGAAATGTATAAAAATAAAACTAAACTTATGACTAATACGTCACTTAATGATAATGTTATATTATATAAGGAAAATATGACGATTGGTCAATTAGCCGAAGCACTTGGTGTCAATAGTAGTGAGTTGGTTAAAAAATTATTTTCATTGGGAATAATTGCAACAATTAATAATGCAATTAGTTTTGAAAACGCTGAACTTTTAGTCATTGACTACGATAAGGAACTAAAAAGGGAAGAGACAGCAGATGTTACTAATTTTGAAGAATATGAAATAATTGACGCCGAAGAAGATCTTGAAACTAGACCACCAGTGGTAACTATTATGGGACATGTCGATCATGGGAAAACAACTTTACTAGATATGATACGTAAAACTGATGTTGCTAGTGGTGAAGCAGGAGGAATAACACAAGCTATTAGTGCTTATCAAGTACAAGTTAAAGACAATTATATTACTTTTATTGATACACCAGGACATGCCGCATTTACTGAAATGCGAGCTCGTGGTGCTAGTATAACTGATATAGTTATTATTATTATTGCTGCTGATGATGGAATTATGCCACAGACCGAAGAAGTAATTGATCATGCAAGAGCAGCTAACGTGCCAATTATCGTTGCCATTAATAAAATTGATAAACCTGATGCCAACGTAGAAAGAGTCTTAACACAATTAACTGAACATGGTTTAACACCTGAATCTTGGGGTGGAGATACTTTAGTTAGTTTAATTTCTGCTAAAACTGGTCAAGGAATCGATGAATTACTAGAAAATATTTTGTTAGTGGCAGAAATGAATAATTATAAGGCAAATCCTAATAGATATGCTGTAGGAACTGTTGTTGAATCGCGTTTGGATAAACATCTAGGTCCGATTGTTACTGTTTTAGTACAAAATGGTACTTTAAGATTAGGTGATCCAGTGGTTGTTGGAACAACTTATGGGAAAATAAGAACTTTAAAAAATGATAAAGGACAAGATTTAACGATGACTAAATTATCACAACCAGTCGAAATTACTGGATTAGATGATGTTCCTAAGGCTGGAGATAAATTTATGGCTTTTGAGTCAGAAAAGCAAGCTAAAAATATTGCACTTAAAAGAAAAGAGTTATCTAAACAAAAAGATTCCAATCCAAGAAATTCAGTAACGTTAGAGGATTTATTCAATAAAATTCAAGAAGGTAAAAAAGAAATAAATATTATTATCAAAGCTGATGTTAATGGTAGTAGTGAAGCTGTTAAAAATGCTTTGGAAAAACTAGATGTTGAGGGTGTAAAAGTTAATGTAATAAGAAGTAGCGTCGGCGCTATTAAAGAAAGCGATATTGTATTAGCAAGGGCAAGCAACGCTATTATCATTGGTTTTAATGTAAGACCTAATAATGCAATCAAAGATTACGCAAAAGATCAGGGTGTTGAAATACGCTTATATGATATTATTTATAAAGCGGTTGAAGAAATCGAAGCAGCTATGAAAGGTATGTTGGAACCTATATTTGAAGAAAAGGTTATTGGAACAGCTGAAGTAAGGAAAATATTTAAATTTTCTAAAGTTGGGACCATAGCTGGCTCTTATGTTACGGATGGTATTATTAAAAAAGATGCTAAAGCAAGAATAATTCGAGATGGCGTCGTGATGTACGATGGTAATATCAATTCTATTCAAAGAGAAAAAGATTCAGTTAAAGAAGTGAAAAAAGGATTAGAATGTGGTATAACGATTGAAAATTATAACGACATTAAAGAAAAAGATATTATCGAAGCTTATGAAATGGTGGAAATTAAAAGATGAGTGTTAAAACCAAACGAATTGCTAGTAATATAGTTAAAGAAATAAGCTATATTTTAGCTTATGAAGTGAAAGATAAAGATATTAAATTTGTGACAGTTACTGATTGTAAATTAACGACTGATTTAAGTTTTGCTAAGATTTATGTGACTGTCTTTGAACATGAAAAGAAAGAAACGACTTTAAAGTCATTAAATGAAGCTGCTGGGTTTATTCGCAAGCAATTAGCTGAGCGAATTAATATAAGACATATACCAGAATTAGAGTTTGTTTATGATGAGTCGATTGATTATGGTAAAAAGATTGATAATATCATCGAACAGATTCATAAAGAAAATTGACTTATTATTCTGCATATGATATTATACGAGTAAGGGGGAATTATTTATGTTACATTTAGATTTTAAAACAGCTATTGATGCATTTGATAGACACGTTCAATTACAAAAAAATAATTGTTTCGCCAGCAAT
This sequence comes from uncultured Bacilli bacterium, assembly GCA_944332645.1. Lineage (GTDB taxonomy): Bacteria > Bacillota_I > Bacilli_A > RF39 > UBA660 > Faecisoma. The sequence goes on along the minus strand of CALVKK010000036.1, from coordinate 7,122 downwards.
TCTAAAGTAATAACATCACTCATGGACGATAAGGTTACTCATACAATGAACGTTATACAAGATGGAGTAAAAGTAGCCGAAAAATTATTAGTTGATAAATCATTTAAAGAATTAATAAAAATAGCTCTTTTGAATCATGATATTGGTCGATTTGAACAAGTTAGCACGACTGGTAGTTTCGATGATAGCAATCTTAGTTTTTATTTAGATCACGGAGAACTAGGAAGCAATATTTTAGCTAAGGGCCTAATAAAAGAGCAAATTCCGTATACAAGAATGTTTGATAAAACTATTATTAATGTGGTTAAAAATCATGTTAAATTTAGGGTTGATCAACGTGATTTAATCGCAGTACTTTTTAGTGGTTTATTACAATATAGTGATGTTTATCATATATATGGTATAGAGACAGAAAAAATACAAACTCTAGTTGATAATTTTATTACGCAAATTGTTCAAGATGTGGATCGACTTGATATATATCGTCAGATTGCTGATGGTAGATCAATACCTAAAATGTCAAATTCTCCAGTTGCACCTTCTGTTTTAAAAGATTTTTATAACGGTGAATATCTAGATATAAAAAAACTAAAACAGCAAAAGTTGTGGAACGCCAATGTAGGAGAATTAGCTAGATTAAGTTTTATAAATGAAATTAAGTTCTTGGATGTGGCTAAGATGATTAAAAGAGAAGGACTTTTAGTGAAAATGAAAACCTTAAGAGATAATCCATATATAGCTGATGCCTATGATTATACAATCGATAAATTGGATGAAATGATTGAAAAAAATAATGATGGTGTAGTATTATATAAAAAACGTTAGTTGACATTTTTATAAATTTTATGTTATATTTATAATGTTATTTGGCGAAGAGTAAAAAGATAGTTATTTAATTGGTAATAAAGAAAGTTAGTGGTCGATGGAAACTAATCAAGATTAAGTAATTAATTACATTTTATGAGTTAAAAAGGGTAATTCCTTTAAAAATTAAAGTGTATGAAATATTCATAAATTAAGGTGGTACCGCGGATTTATTCGTCCTTATTCTATGAATTTTTTTTTGGAGGTATTTATGCGACAATTTTATAGAATTATTTTTAACTATTTCGAAACGGATATTGATGATAATATTGTAAATATTAGAAAATGTGGATTGAAAAGTACAGATAGGAGAGATGAAAAATGAAATTATATGATGAATTAGTATGGAGAGGTTTAATTGAAAATATAACTGATAAAAGTTTGATTGAAAAAATCAATAATGGTGGCTTAACTTTTTATATTGGAACTGATCCTACGGGAGATAGTCTGCATATTGGTCATTATTCAACTTTTTCGATGGCTACAAGGTTAAAAAAAGGTGGACATAATCCTATTTTATTAGTAGGAGGTGCTACAGGATTGATAGGTGATCCTAAACCTACCGCAGAAAGACCTATGATAACTAAAGAACAATTAGATTATAATTGCAAGAAATTAAAATGCCAAGTAGAAAATATATTTGGGTTTGAAGTCGTTAATAATTATGATTGGTCTAAGGATATTAGTTTTATTGATTATTTAAGAGATTATGGTAAATATTTTAATTTGAATTATATGTTAAATAAAGAGACAGTCAAAAGCAGATTAGATGTTGGAATAACTTATACCGAATTTTCTTATATGATTATGCAAGCTTTAGATTTTTTATGGCTATATGAAAATAAAGGTTGTACATTACAAATTGGGGGATCTGATCAATGGGGTAATATTACATCAGGTGTTGAATTAATAAGAAAAAAAATAGGTCAAGAAGCATTTGGTTTAACAATGCCTCTTATTACTAAAGCTGATGGTACTAAATTTGGTAAATCTGAAGGAAATGCTATTTGGTTAGATATTAGTAAAACATCTAGTTATGAAATGTATCAATTTTTCTTAAATGCCGAAGATAGTAAAGTAATTGAATATTTAAAAAAATTAACTTTTTTATCAATTGATGAGATTAATGATTTAGAAAAAAAACATTTAGCTTGTCCGGAAAAAAGAGAGGCTCACAAAGCTTTAGCTAAAGAAGTCATTACTTTTTTACATGGAATAGATGAGTATGATAAAGCGGTTAAAATAAGCGAGGCATTGTTCAACGACAATATTAAAAATTTAACTAAAGATGAAATCTTAGAAGGATTTAAAGATGTTCCTAGTTTTAAGTGTAAAGAAGGTTCGATTGTTGATATATTAGTAGATAACAATATTTGTTCAAGCAAAAGAGAGGCCAAAGAATTTTTGATTAGTGGAGCAATTACAATCAATGGCAATAAAGTATCCCTTGATACGATGGTAACAAAGGATATAGCAATCGACCAAGTAATTATTGTTTTAAGAAAAGGCAAGAAAAAGTATTATTTAGGATATATAAATATCTAGTTTAACAAAAATAAAAAAAAAGATTGTAATAATTATATTTATTTTATATAATATTAATGGTGATTGAAAATGGAATATAAAATTACTGTAAAAGATGAGACAGACACGATTGAATTGGCTCAAAATTTTGAATCAGAGAAATTTCCTAATATGATAATTTGTTTAAATGGTGAATTAGGTAGTGGTAAGACAGTATTTGCTAAAGGTTTCGCCAATGCTTTAGGTGTAAAAGATAATGTCACTTCACCAACTTTTTCAATTATTAAAGAGTACGATGGTGAATTACCTTTGTTTCATATGGATGTTTATCGTTTAGATGGTAATACTAGTGGTGTTAATATTGAAGAATATTTTTCAAAAGGCGGAATTGTATTAATTGAATGGGCTGATACTATTAAAGATATTTTACCAGAAGAAAGATTAGATATTAAGTTTAAAGTTTTAGATGAAAATAAAAGAATTTTAGTTATAACACCTTATGGCAAACAATATGAGGATTTGTGCGAGGCGGTATTATGAAATATCTATTTATAGATACTTCAGCTAACAATTTAATTATAGGGATAATTGAAAACAATAAAATTATTTATTGTTTTAATAATTCAAATATTGGTCAAACTTCATCTAAAGTAATGTCAGTGATAGATGAAGCATTTGTTAAAACTAATTTAAAGATTGATAATATAGATAAAATTTTTGTTGTCAATGGTCCAGGTTCATTTACCGGAATTAGAGTCGGTGTAACTATTGCCAAAATAATTGGCTACTGTTTAAATATTCCTATTATTCCATTGAGCGAGTTGGAACTTTTAGCTACAACTAAAACTAATACAAAATACAATATTCCTTTGCTTGATGCAAGAAGGGGTTATGTTTATGGTGCAATTTATGATCAAGATTTAAATGAGTATTTTGATGAAGAATACATTTTACTTTCTCAATTAGAAAAAAAATACCCGAAGGATTATACTATTATTAATGGTGTTAATATGAATGTTGATTTACTTAAAATAATAAAGAAACATGAATTTGAACAACCAATCAATCCTCATAATTTAAAACCTAATTATTTAAAGAAAACAGAGGCAGAAGAGAATTTAGATGTTGCAAGAAGTTAATGATATAACTTATTTAAATAGTCTAAGTGATTACAAAGTAAGCTTTAATGCCTTCAATAAAGTTTTAGGCTATTACTTAGATAATACTTTAGTTGGTTTTTTAGATTATAGTATTATGTATCAAAGAATTGAAATTAATTATCTTTTTGTAGTTGAAAAATATCGTCGTCAGAACATAGCTAGTAAGTTACTTAGCTTTATTATCGATAATTATGAGTATGATAATATTACACTAGAGGTAAAAGTTGATAATGAAAAAGCAATAAATCTATATAAAAAACATGGCTTTAAAATTATCAATACGAGACCTAATTATTATAATGGTGTCGATGGATATTTAATGGAAAGAAGGTGAATTATGAAAATATTAGCGATCGAATCATCTTGCGATGAAACAAGTATGAGTATTATCGAAGATGGTCATATTGATTTAGGGACAGTTATTTTATCGCAAATTGATATTCATAAATTATATGGTGGAGTAGTTCCTGAAATTGCTAGTCGTTCGCATGCTGAAAGTATAACTGTTGTTTTAGAAGAAGTTTTGACTAAAGCTAATGTTACGATGAATGAAATTGATGCTATAGCTGTAACTTATGGTCCTGGGTTAATTGGTTCATTACTTGTTGGCTTAATAGCTGCTAAAACGATTGCTTATATTTATAACAAGCCTTTAATTCCCGTTCACCATATTGCTGGACATATATATGCCAACAATTTAGTTAAAAGTATGGAATTTCCTTTAATTGCTTTAGTTATAAGCGGTGGTCATACTGAACTAATCTATATGAAAGAAGATTATAATTTTAAAAAAATAGGTGGAACCCTAGATGACGCTGTTGGTGAATGTTATGATAAAGTAGCTCGCGTTTTAGGTCTATCATATCCTGGTGGACCAAGTATTGATAAATTAGCTAAAACTGGTCAAGACACCTATAAACTTCCTCTACCGCTTAATGATGATAGTTATGATTTCAGTTTTAGTGGTCTTAAATCAGCTGTTATTAACTTAGTTCATAATGAAGAACAAAGAGGTAATGAAATAAGAAAAGCTGATTTAGCATGCTCATTTCAAAATAGAATAGTTGAAATATTGACTAAAAAAACAATCAAAGCACTAAACGAATATCAAGTTAAGAATTTGGTAGTAGCTGGAGGAGTTGCAGCTAATAGTGCTATTAGAAATTCGCTAGAAGAAGAATGCACTAAAAACAATTTTGATTTGACAATCCCTCCTATTTTGTATTGTACCGATAATGCAGCTATGATAGGAGCAGCAGGTTATTTTGCTTATCAAAAAGGCATTATCGCTGATCTAAATCTAAATGCGAAGGCAAATTGTACTTTAAACGACATATTATAGCATCAAATTTTGATGCTTTTTCTTTACAAAAATTTGTTCGAATGATATAATATTTAATGTTTGAGTGAAGAGGTAACACATATGGATAAAATTATTATTAAAGGGGCAAGAGAAAATAATTTAAAAAATATCGACATCGAACTTCCTAAAAATAAATTGATTGTTATGACCGGTGTATCAGGTAGTGGGAAAAGTAGTTTAGCTTTTGATACTATTTATGCTGAAGGTCAACGAAGATATGTTGAAAGTCTATCGGCTTATGCTAGACAATTTTTAGGTGGTACAGAAAAGCCAGATGTCGATAGTATCGAAGGATTGAGTCCATCGATTAGTATCGATCAAAAAACAACTAATAAAAATCCACGTAGTACAGTTGGAACGATTACAGAAATATATGATTATTTAAGGTTACTATATGCTAGAATTGGTATTCCTTACTGTCCAGTTCATAAAGAGCCTATTACCAGTCAAAGTATTGAAGAGATGACTAATCAAATTATGAACTTAGAGAACAATGCCAAAATCAGAGTATTAAGTCCAGTTGTTTATGGGGAAAAGGGAACTCATAAAGATCTGTTAGAAGATTTAAAAAAAGATGGTTATGTCAGAGTTATTGTCGATGATCATGAATATGAACTAGGTGAAGAAATAACCTTAGAAAAAAACAAAAAGCATTTTATTAAAGTGGTTATTGATCGTTTAGTTATTAAAGAAGAAATTAGAGGACGTTTGTATGAATCAATTGAATTAGCTTCTAAATTAAGTCATGGGAAAGTAGTTATCGATGTTATTGGACAAGAAGAAATTATCATGAGTGAGAATTATGCTTGTCCTAAGTGTGATTTTTCTTTACCAGAATTAGAACCAAGAATGTTTAGTTTTAATTCACCATACGGTGCTTGTGACGATTGTAAGGGTCTAGGAGTTAAACTTAAAATTGATGAGGATTTAATTATACCTAATAAAGATCTAAGCATTAATCAAGGAGCAATCGTTTCTTTAAACTTAGATGATGATAATACTTCAAGAACACAAATTGATACTTTAGCTAAATATTATGACATTGATCTTAATTTGCCAATAAAAAAATTAGAACGTCAAAAATTAGATATTATTTTATATGGTTCTAAAGATATCATTGAATTTAAATATACTTCTAAAAACGGTAATACCCGTAATAGTAAAGATTATTATGAAGGTGTAATTACTAACTTAGAAAGAAGATATATGGAAACTAAAAGTAATTGGATAAGAGAATGGATTGAAAACTATATGACCGAATCGATATGTCCTACTTGTAAAGGGGCGAGATTAGATGATTCTGTTTTAGCTGTTTTAATCAACAAAAAAAATATTTATGAAGTAACTAAATTAAGTATTAAAGAATTAAGAGATTTTTTAGCTAATTTAAAACTAACTAAAGAACAACAAAGTATTTCCGAATTAATTATTAAAGAAATATTAGCGCGTCTTTCCTTTTTAATTAATGTCGGATTGGAATATTTGACTTTAAATAGAAGTGCTGGGACATTATCCGGTGGTGAGGCTGGAAGAATTAGATTAGCTACCCAAATCGGTTCTAGGTTAACTGGTGTTTTATATGTTTTAGATGAACCAAGTATTGGTTTACATCAAAGAGATAATAATCGTTTAATCAATTCGTTATTAGAAATGCGTGATTTAGGGAACACTTTAATTGTTGTCGAACATGATACTGATACAATGTTAGCTAGTGATTATTTAGTGGATATTGGGCCACTTGCCGGCTTACACGGTGGGGAAGTAGTAGCTTGTGGAACACCGCAAGAAGTAATGGCTAATAAAAATAGTATCACTGGAAGGTTTTTATCAGGCCTTGATAAAATAGAAGTACCTACTAAAAGAAGAAAAGGAAATGGTAAAAAATTAGAAATTATTGGCGCTAAAGAGAATAATTTAAAAAATATTAATGTAAAAATACCTTTGAATACGTTTACTTGTGTAACTGGTGTTTCAGGTAGTGGGAAGTCGACTTTAATTAATGAAATTTTATATAAAGCTGTAGCTAGTAATTTATACAAATTTAAAGAAAAACCAGGTTTATATAAACAAATTAAAGGATTAGAAAATATCGATAAAGTTATTGATATCTCGCAAGCTCCAATTGGCCGTACGCCAAGATCAAATCCCGCTACTTATACTGGGGTTTTTGATGATATAAGAGAAGTATTCGCTACTACTAAAGAAGCTAAA
>CALVKK010000035.1 GCA_944332645.1 uncultured Bacilli bacterium | reverse complement strand
AGTAGCTATGTATGGAATGGATAACCGCTGAAAGCATCTAAGCGGGAAGCCAACTTCAAGATGAGTTTTCCCATATTTTAAATAGTAAGTTCCCTCATAGACGATGAGGTTGATAGGTTAGAGGTGGAAGTGTGGTGACACATTGAGCTGACTAATACTAATAGAACGAGGATTTAATCATCTTATTTTTACTAGATGTCGATAATAACAATTACCATGTTTTCAGAGAATTATTTTCTCTATATTTAAATTGGTGACGATAGCAAAGAGGATACACCTGTTCCCATCTCGAACACAGTAGTTAAGCTCTTTAACGGCGAAGATAGTGTTAAAGCGAAAATAGCAAGTTGCCAATTTTTTTTTGATTAAAAAGGCTATTTATTCTAAATAAATAGCTTTTAATATACATTTTTAAACTTTTTAACTTTATCGATATCTTTTATTTTCATATTTTATAACAGGGGTGAAAAGATGGAATTAAAAGGTATTGATATTTCAGAATGGCAAGGTAATCTTTCTTTAGATGATTTTAAAAGAATAAAAGACTCAGGAATTCAATTTGTCATAATTCGTTGTGGTTATACAACTTATGGTAAATCAAAATTAAAATATGTCGATGATTATTTTGAGAATAACTATAACCTATGTAAAGAAGTCGGGTTACCTGTTGGAACTTATTATTATTCGTGTGCCACTACTATTGATGAAGCCAATGAAGAGGCTGAATTTGTTTTAAAACTTATTAAAGATAAAAAATTCGAATATCCTATTGTAATAGATACCGAAGATAATCATGATATAACTAATAGTAAATATGCGCCTACTAGTCAAGCTTCTATTGGAAAAACAAAATTAACGCCAATCATTAGTCAATTTTGTGATGTTTTGGAAAAGAATAATTATTACGCTGCTATTTATGCTTCGACTTCTTGGTTTAGGGAAAGACTTATTTTAAGTGACCTAGTTTTATACGATAAATGGATAGCACAATGGAGTACTAGTGTTAATTTTGAAGCTAAATATGGAATGTGGCAATATACAAGTACTGGTAAAGTAAATGGGATTAGTGGTAATGTTGATTTAGACTATAGCTATAAAAATTATCCTGAAATTATGAGAGAAGCTGGATTAAATGGATACACTAAAGAAACACCAGAAATCAAGGAGTATACTTTAACCATTAATTACTTATATGAAGATGGTAGTATAGCTAGTCCTAGTTTAGTTAAACAAATTGTCGAAGGAACTAATTATAGCTTTGCTAGTCCTGATATTACGGGTTATACACCAGATAAAGAAATTATATCTGGAAAGATTGAAAAAGACGAGACGATTGATGTTATTTATTCTAAAAATGAAAAACCTGTGGAAAAACCGTCATTTTGGCAAAAGATATTTAACTTATTAAAAAAATTTTTTAACTTTTTTATGAATTTATTTAAATAAAGAATGTTAACATAACATTCTTTTTTCATGTTATAATATACTTATGAAAAATTTAGAAGTTGAGATTACAAATTTTGATCATTTTGGTCGAGGAATAGTAAAAAAAGAAAAACCAATTTTTATCGATAATGCCTTAGTTGGAGAAATAGTTGAGATAGAAATAACTAAGGATAATAAAAAATATAGTGAAGGGAGAGTTATTAAGTATATAAAAAAAAGTCCTTTAAGAGTAGAAAGTAATTGCCCATTTTATGATAAGTGTGGCGGTTGTGACTTATTATACTTAAGTTATCAAGAACAATTAAAATATAAAGAAACTAAAGTCAAAGAGATTATTAAAAAATTTAGTGGATTAGAATGTGTTAAGGAAATTGTGCCAACAATTCAATACAATTACCGTAACAAAATTACTCTCCATGTTCAAAAAAAGCTTGGATACTACCAAAAAAAGTCTTATGACATTATTAATATTGATAACTGTTTAATTGCTGATGATAGAATAAATGCTTTAATTAAAAAACTTAATACTATCGATTTAAATACTATAACTAAGATAACTATTAGAGTTAGTAGTAAGGAAAGTATGTTAGTTATCGAAGGAGGAAAATTAGATATCGCACTTTTTGAAGAAGTTGATACAATTATTGTGGATAATCAAGTTTTAAAAGGTAGAGGCTATATAATAGAAGAAATTAATAATTTAAAATTTGTTATTTCACCTGATTCTTTTTTTCAAGTTAATCGTCTTGGCATGATTAATATATATAATCAAGTTTTAAAATATGTCGATAATGATACTAAAGTTTTAGATTTATATTGTGGTACTGGAACAATAGGAATTTATTTAGCTGATAAAGTCAATCAAGTTTTGGGAATCGATATTAATAAATCGGCTATTAATGATGCTTTAATGAATAAAAAAATCAATAATTTAGAGAATATCGATTTTAAACTAGGTGATGTTGAGGATGTTTTAAATAATAATAGTTTTAAAGCTGACTGTATTGTAGTTGATCCTCCTAGAGCTGGATTAGGTAATATGGTTATTAAAAATATTTTTAAAATCCAACCACAAAAACTGATTTATGTATCATGTGATCCAGTCACTTTGGCTCGTGACTTGAATATATTAAAAGATAAATACGATGTAGTTGAAATAACACCATTTGATATGTTTAGTAATACTTATCATGTTGAATGTGTGATTTTACTACAAAAGAAAGATTAGTAGAAATGCTTATATTTCAAGTGTTTGAGAAATATTATAGATTTCCAAAAGTAGATGAAAATAGTCGTTTAAAAGTACTAGAAAATAAAATTTTAGTAAGTGTATGTACGACATTAGAATAAGGAAACACATGACTAAATCACTAATAAATATAAGTAAAAAAGAATTTTAATGATGTGTTTTCTAAGACATAAGTGATATTATGTCTTTTTCTTTTATACACGAAAAAAAGGAACGGCGTTCCTTTTTCTCCCTCTAATAAAAGAGGCATTTCATTACATATCAATAATATCATAAAATGAGATTATTGTAAATATGTAACTATTATATTTTTATGTAAAATTTTAACATTTATTCATTATATTAGTTTATCAAAATATTTTTTATCTATACCAGTATATTTAGTATAATTGCTATCAAATAAAAAGTGTGTATATTTCAAACATTCATTGTTTTTTTGATTGTCAATTGTATACTTTTTAAATTCTTTTTTTATATCATTAATTTTTTTGTTTAGAGATGTTAAATTCATTTTGATTCTTTCATTATTATCATATCGATTAATAATATTATCTATCTCAAAATCAAGTTCACTATATTTTTCAATATTGGCAAGTAAATCTTCATATAAACCATATTTGTTTATAGCTACTTTAGTAGGCCTTAAAATAATATTAAACTTTTTGTAAACATATGTTAGCTCAGTATATAAATTTGTATTAACATCTAAATGAGTTATAAATTTATAAATAACATAAATAATCCAAGATAAGTCAATATTTGAATTACCGGCAAAACTATTATATTTATCAGAACCAAAGAAATCTGCAAAATAAGACATATAGGTAGTATTTAATATATACTGTTCATTTTTATTTTTCGCTTTTGGTAATAAATAATTTACGCTTCCAGTTTTTGTAGAAGAGAATTCTCTAACATTAAAATTATATATTGGTTGATTATGAGCTAGATTATTTCTAAATATACCAATTATATTTAACATTTCTCTCATTGCATTTAAATGATTCCAATATTCTTTTTCTTGTAATTCATCAAAATCATCTTTATAAGTTATTTCCATTTTTGTAAAATAATTGACACAACATTCAAGAATATTTCTATTATGTTCATAGTTTAAGTTGGTTATTAATTTAATTGTTTCTCCTAAAGTTAATTCGTTAATAAGTATCCAATATGGTACTGATATATTTTGATCGTTTTTTCTTTTTATTGGGTTAGAGTGTTTATTTGTTTGTTTATCAAATATTTTTTTTATAGATTCAATAGCATGATTGATATTACCTTGACCTGTTTCGTATTGGTTTATATCTGTTAAAAAGGTATCCTTTGCTTCTATATTATTTAAATAAGTTACCAAAATATTTTTTAAACTTTCTTCGATTATTAAAGTATATCTTAACATTACATTTCTTAGTTCGTGTTCAAATTTATACATTCTAATAAAATCACTATAACAAACTTTGCTTGAATAAATATGATTATAATATTTAATTTTTTTAATTTTATCAATTAATTCATCGGTAGTATCAGATGTTTTATAGTTTATACTATATTTCTGACAAATTTTGTATAATATATTTCTAAAAAAAGAATTCTTGTCAGCACTTTTATCAATGCTAAAATTATTACAATATCGATCAATATCAACATTATTATCTATATTATTTTTTATATCATCTATATTTTCTATTGTGGTAGCAAATATATTTTTATAAGCATTTATTACTTGATAATAACTATATTTATCAAATTGTTTTCTTTTGTTATCATCCAGTGAAATACCTTTACTTTGTAATTTTCTTTTTAATTGATTATTTGTATAAGATTTCATTTGTACCTCCTGTCTCAATGTTTTGTTATATATTATATCATCAATTTTTCTATTCTTTAATAGTAAGTTCAAAAAAAAACATCAATATTTCAAGTTTTTTGCTAAATTAATACTATTTCATGTTATAATTGATAATAGAGAGGTAGATGATAAAGATGAATCAAGAACAAAATAACTTGAATCCAAATAATTTTAATACACAAGGTAATAATGGAATACCTAATAATCAACCATTAAATAATCAAAGTTTTAATCAAGGTATGGGGTTTAATCAACAACCAATTAACCCTCAACCACAACCAACACCTAGTTTTCAACAACCAATAATGCAAGAACCTACACCACAACCTACAAATACATTTGAAAGTGGAAATGCTAGTAATCAAAGTTTTAATAGCAAGCCACCAAAGAAAATGAACTTAGGTTTAATTATAGGAATAGTTGCTGCAGTAGCAGTTGTTGGTGTTGGAATAGTGTTTGGTAGTAAATTGCTTTCAAATGGTGGCAGTAATATTTCAAATAACAATTCTTCAAATCAACAAACTAATAAACAATTAGAAAAACTTTATAATAATAATGATAACATAGTTAAAACACCTTTTGTTGATACATATAATAAATTAGTAATTGAATATCCTACTTTTTATACTGAAAATGATAATTCTGCGTTTAAAGTAATGAGTTCAGTTAAATATCCTTTTGTAAAATTGATTAGTGTTTTAGGTGATATGTACTTATATTATCCATCAGATGCAGATTCTTATTCTAATCCAAAAAAAAAAAAAAATTATTCAAGTGCAAAAGATTTCTTTGAGAAATATTATTTGCCACAAATACAAACATATAAAGGTTTAGTTAAATATTTAGCCTATTATGATGGAACTACAACTTCTTGTTATGAGTGTTCTTTAAAGGAATATAAAAATTTAAAATCATATGAATATAATGATTTAAAGTGGGAAAGATATAACATAAAAATTGCTAATGATACCATTGAAAAACAATATGAAGTTTGGATAACTGTTAAAGATGGAATTCCATATGTTATGAAATTTGACATTTTTGGAAAGGATGAAAATCCTTTTAATGAAAAATATATAACAAATGAAACTTGGAAAAATGTATTAGATTATGAAACAGAAATTAGAGAAGATATTATTAAAAATATTAAATTTGTAAATGATAAGCAAAAATTATTAAACTATAAAGAAGCTTCTGTTTTGGTTTGTTCTGAAAGTTGGGGCACAAGCACGCTATCTGGTCCAAATTATGAAACTATGATGGTTCCAAATTGTAGAACAAATTTTACTGGATTTAGAAAGGCTTATTGGGGACAATTTGTAAATAATGGTAATAATATAAGTATTGATGAAGTATATAATGCTTTAAAAAGCAATTTCCCAAATTATGACTTATTTACAAGTGAATATTCAGTAGAAAGTGTTGATGAAAGTTATAAATTAAATAATTATACTATGGGTGATTATGAAGTAAAAAAATATGTTATTGTTAATAATCAACAAGGTAAAAAGCACTCAGTTTATATGTTTAAAAACAAAGATTATTACGGCTACGTTTATAATTCAAAACACGATGATGATTATAGACAATTAAATCATAGAATTTTAAGCAATGAATTGGATTTTGCTATAAAAAATTTAAGATTTAAAAGTGATGAATTTAGTTATTATTGGGAATATGATGAATTAAAATAATAATTTATAAATCAACTATGTAACACAATACACTTTGAATGTGTTTGTTCATTAATTTCCAAGTAAATTATAATTTTACCATATAAAAAACTAGAATAATCTAGTTTCTTTTAATATCTACCACATAACCAATCTAGAGAAATATTATACTTTTCGATTATTTGTAGAGCAAATGCTGTGAGTAATGTCGTTTTCCCGCTTTCATAAGCACTGATTGTCGATTGAGTTGTATTAAGGAATTTTGCTAGTTCCTTTTGGGTTATACCTTTTTCTTCTCGCAATTTTTTTAGATTTTCACCGATAATTTCTTTTTTGAAATCATATTCTTTTAGACATTTTGAATCACGTGAAATGCCGATAACATAATCCATGCGAACTTTAAAATAATTACATAACATATTTAATTTGTTTAAGGGGATTAGTTCTCTTCCATTTTCCCATCTTGAGTAGTTTGATTGGCTTACTTTTAATATCTCAGCTATATCTTCTTGTTTTAAATTTGCTTCATCCCGAATATCTAATAATCGTTCACTAATCATAAACATCACTAACTATAATTTTCCCATCTAAAGAAAAAATATAGTTTATTTATGCAAAAATACGATATATGTGATATAATTGTATTAACAATACCTAAAATAAAATTTATAGTATTTAAAAGTGAAGTTATTGATTTATAAGATAAGGTGATAAAGCATGGGAATCAATCCAAAAATTAATGAAATCATATTGATTATATGGATAGTTTTAGCAGTTGCTTATTGTTTATTTGTCATAATAGATGAAAACAAAAAATACAAAAAACTGTTATATTATAAAAAAAATCTGTCCTACGATATATACTACGATAAATATATAAAAATGGTAAGGAAAATGAAAAAAGTACTATTTAAGAAAAAAACTGAGTTATTTTTGTTAAATATTTTGGTTTTTTTTAAGGAGTCGATCGTATGCAAGAAGTGATGTGTGTATACATATTTTGCTTTTCTTTATTTAGTTTAACTTCGATGATTGTTCTGGTTTTTTATTTGAGAAAAAGAGATAAGGGAATCGATTATAACAAATATGTTGAATTAATGAACAGCCAAACAGAAAAAAATCTATCTATTTTATCTAATGGTAATAAAGAGATAGATAAAATTGAGGAAAAAATCCGTATTTGTAAAAAGAAATTAGGGATAAAGCTAGTCACTCGTAAAAAATAGGTAAAAATTTCTAACATCATAATCTGATGTTATAATTAAATTACTTTTTGATATGTTTAAAAAACATAACTTCACAAAAATATGCTATAATGTTTATAAAAGAAGATTTGAAAGTAAATAACTAAAGTTTAGGAAGTGAAATATGTTTTTTTCAAAACCAGGAACCTATGAAGCGGTTGGATTGTTTGGATGGGAACATTTATTACTTTTTGTTCTTACAATTACTTTTGTTGTGATAGCGGTTAAAAAAACGAAAATAAGTAATAAAGAACAAATAACCAAAATAATTAGAGAACTTACTGTTTTAATTTGGGTTTTAGAAATTATTAAGATAATTTTTAATTTGTTAGCTGGTAATGCCCATAATGTTAACACATATATTCCGCTATATTATTGTAGCCTTTTGTTATATGCCGGTTTATTTAGTGGTTTTGCCAAAGGAAAATTAAAGAAAATGGGAGATATATTTTTAGCGGTCGGAAGTTTAGTGGCGGGAATTTGTTTCTTGATTTTACCTACAACTTCATTAGTTAGTTATCCTTTGTGGCATTTTATTAGTATTCATAGTTTCTTTTATCATGGAGTTATGATCTATCTAGGAATTATTGTCAACAAATATAACTATGTCAAAGTAGAATATAAGGATATAAAATATTACATGTGTTTAATTTTAATAGTCTGTTTTTTCGCCTATCTAGTTAATTGTATTTGTGATAGTAATTTAATGTTTATTTCAAAAGATTTTGCGCCAATCAGTTTCTTATACAATGCTACAGGAAGTCTTTTCACTTTAGTAATGATTATAATCCAAGCCACAATTCCTTTTTATTTAGGATTAATCTTACAAAAAATAATTATAAAAATAGCCTAGTTGGCTATTTGTTTGTTATTCGGTAGAAATTAATTGAAGGCCGATTAAAAAGGCGAAATTTTAATTTAGAAGTCCCTAGACCACTGGAAATATATAGATCGGTTTGATTAACTTTATAGTATTCATCATAGTACTTTTTAGCACCATAAGGAGTATATAGTTTTTTTATCAAAGGCAACTTAACTTGCCCACCATGTGAATGCCCTGCTAGAATTAAATCATAATTATCTATATTTAAACTATCGATGAAATCTGGTTCATGAATCAATAAAATCGAATAAATTGGTTTAATATCATCAGTAAGATTAGCTATATAGTTATCAAATTTGGCTGTTTTAGTATCAATGTTGGAACTGTCAGAATAGTTAGAACTGATACCTGATATAATAATTGGCTTATTACTATTGGCATAAATTAATTCATAAGTATTGTCTAAATTAGTGAAACCACTTTCTTCTACAATAGAATTAAAGTCATCAAGAGGTAGATCGTGATTACCGCTAATAGCAAATTTTCCTAACTTGGATTTAATTTGTTTTAAGTAATTTATTAAGATATTTTTATCATAACTAATTCTTTCATCGATGATATCGCCAGTTATAACCACAATATCGGGATTTAACTCGTTTAATTTATTAACAAGATGATCGAGATCATTTTCTGTAATCGTCGAGCCAAAATGGATATCACTTAAATGAACGATTTTTAATCCATGGTATTCATCAATTATTTTATCATTAACGACTTTATATTCTTTGACATTTAATCCGCTCGTTGCAATGAAACGTGAATAAAGTAATAAACCAGAAATAATTAAAATAATAACACATGTAATAACAATAAACTTTCTCATACTAACACCTAAATAAATAATAATACAATTTGCACAGTTATCATAATTGCATTGTGGAAGAAATGCAATCCCATCGGAACAAAGATATTTTTAGATTGAACTAAGGTATATGCAAAGATAAACCCTGGAATCGAATAAGGAATAATATAAATCAAATTGATAGGGTTAGTGTATGAAGAAATAACATGCAACCCTCCGAAAATTAACCCTGACATAATTATGAAAAGAATGTCATTTTTAAATATTTGACGGAAGGCTAATCTAAAAATTGTTTCTTCTAAGAAAGGAGCAAAGAAAACAGAAGCGATAATCATATAAATAGGGGCAATCATTATTGTGTTGTTGACAATTTCCTGGTTAGTAGCAATCGAATTTGGAAATAATGATACAATGATAAAGTTGCTTATCAACATAAGAGCAAAGGATAAGGCCCAATATTCCATATATTTTTTAATATATGGTTTGAAATTTGATTTAAAATCTCTGAAATCTTCGATAAATCTTTTTCGATATATCAAAAATAAGATTAAAAGATATATCAATTCTGTTACAAGTAGATAAATAACTCTATTTGTCAAACTCATTTTTGTGTAGTCGATATTTAACAATTCTAAAGGAAATAATTGACAGTAACTAAATATAAAATATGATACTACAATGCAAAGACCAATAATTGCTTTTTTATTTTTTTTCATCCTATCACCTTTATATATTATATCAAAAATACTAAATAATTTTAATATTTTAATAATAAAAATGTTCTAATTCATAAAATATATGGTATAATAGTTATGTCACAAGAGGAGTGGGTCTTAATCCCACTCTTTAATATAGTTGGAGGAGTTATGGAAAATAAAATTAAAGCTTTAATTGAAGAAGTAATTAATGGAGCAGGTTATATTCTAGATGAAGTATTATATCTCAAAGAAAACAATCTTAATTTTCTAAGAATTGTCATCGATAAAAATAACGGGTATGTGGACGTTAATGATTGCGTAATTGTTAATAATCTACTTGATCCAATTCTAGATAAGATTGATTTTATCGAAGATAGTTACATTGTTGATATTTGCTCAAAAGAGAAAGGAAGTGAACAAAATGGACATTAAAGAATTCAAAAAAGCCTTAGATATTCTAGTCAAAGAAAAAGGTATTCCTGCTGATGTTATATATGATGCAATGGAATTAGCTTTAACATCAGCATATAAAAAGAATTATAAATCATTAACTAATGTTCGAGTTGAAATCGATAAAGAGATAGGTGATATTCATGTGTATTCTTATAAAACTGTTGTTTTAGATGAGGAACATGAAGCATTAGAGCCAATAATGATCGAGGTAGAAGATCCTGATTCAGAAGAGGAAGGAAAAATGGTTGAAATTGAAAAACCATATATATTTGATCCACGTATTCATATAACTTTAGAGGAAGCAAGGAAAATAGTACCTAATATTGAAATTGGCGAAACAATCGAAGAAGAAGTAACTCCAAAAGATTTCGGACGAGTGGCTGCTGCGACTGCTAAACAAGTTGTCATCCAAAAAATTAAAGAGGCGGAAAAAACCGTTATTATGAATGAATTTGCCGACAAGCAAGATGAATTAGTAACTGGTTTAGTAGCGATGGAAGATGTTAGAAATTATTATATTGATTTAGGAAAGACACAAGGAATTTTACCAAAATCAGAAATTATTCCTGGTGAAAATATAAAAATGGGTTCAAGCATTAAAGTGTATGTAACTAAAGTAGAAAGTACCAGTAAAGGTCCATTTATTCTTTTGTCACGTAGCCACTATGGTTTTGTAAAAAGATTATTTGAATTAGAA
>CALVKK010000034.1 GCA_944332645.1 uncultured Bacilli bacterium | reverse complement strand
TTATTACCAGATTTAGAAATAATACCAATAGCATTAGTTTCTTTAATCCATTTTTGAGGAGACATATAGAAACTATTTTTACCAGCTTCATTCTCAAAGGTCTCGAATTCGTGACCTTTGAAATCTTCATTATTAAGTTGTTCCCACAAACCTAGATATGCTAAAACATCTTTATTTCTCATCCAAGCATAAATAGGAATTTTAGGTTCTTCTGGGTTTGTGTATCTTGCTAAATCGGTAAGTGATATAAATTCTTTATTATCAATTCGTAAAACACTAATTTTTTGCTCTTTTACTATTATTTCAGTTTTAATATTATCTTTATTCATAAGTCACATCCTTTCTATCATTGAATAAAGTTTCTTAATTATTTATTTTACCACATATTTTTAATTATAGTGATAAGTCATCATCTTTTTCTTTATCTTTCTTTGTTTTATAAAATTCTTCAGCAGTTTCATCCATTTCATCATTTAAATGTTTAGTTGCTTTTTCTATTTCTCTTTTATTAAAAATATCTTTTTCTTTAAAGATTCTTCAATCTCAATTTCTTGTGTTATTACTCTTACCATAAATTCATCCCTTTCTTAATAAACAAAAAAAATCAATTCCATTTCTAGAATTGATATTTATTAGAAAGTTGAACACACGTCCAACCAGATTCCTCTATGGTGGAGCTGAGGGGAATCGCACCCCTGTCCGAAAATACCAAGATTAAAGTTCTACAAGTTTAGATAATTTGTTGATGTCCTAAGTAATAATAAATTATCAAAATTTTACTTAGTAATTTCTATTAAATTCATCGATAACTCTAGAAAACAAATTATCGATATAACTCACTAATCGAGCCTCTTTTACTTCTCGTGAGTAAAGAAATAAAGAAGCAGCCTTCTAAATTAAGCGAAAGCTAATTGATTTCTGTTTCCAGTTATTTTTTGTTTGGATTATAACGTCATACCTTAACGACTTGCCCTTTAAAAATGATATTCCCGTCGAAACTAGACAGCCCCGCGTGATATATATAATATCACAGTTTTAACTTTTTGTAAATATCTAATAGTTTTTTAAATCTTTACTAATCTGTCTACTTATATCTTTTTTCTTGATAGATTCTCTTTTGTCGTAATTTTTTTTACCTTTAGCTAAACCTAATAATATCTTAGCTTTACTACCTTTAAAATATAATTTAATCGGTACCAATGTAAATCCTTCTAGATCCAATTTAGCCTGTAATTTTAATATTTCTTTCTTATGCATAAGTAGTTTTCTTGTTCGCGTTTCATCATGATTAAAAATATTACCTTGATCATACTTACTAATATGCATGTTTAATAGATAAAGTTCATTATTTCTGATAATAGCATAGCTGTCTTTTAAGTTAGCTTTACCTAATCTAATTGATTTAATTTCTGTTCCTGTTAAAACAATTCCAACTTCAAAAGTTTCAATTATTTCATAGTCAAAATTAACTTTCCGATTCTGAATTTCCATGCTTTATCACCTCAAAATCAATCGTTCGTTTTTCTTTATCAGCTGCCACTACTTTTACCCTAACACTATCACCTAATCTATATCCTCTTTTATCATTATTACCACGAATAGTAAAAGTAGTTTCATCATACGTATAATAGTCATCCTGAAGACTATCTAATTTAACTAATCCTTCAATCAAATTAGGTAATTCAACAAACATTCCAAAATTCATAACAGAACTAATAATACCATTAAATTCTTCGCCAATATGATCCATCATATATTCAGCTTTTTTCATATCATCAACTGCTCTTTCACATTCAATGCTTCTTCTTTCCATATCAGATGTATGTTCAGCAATAAATGGTAATTCTCTTTCATAATAATTAATTGTTTCATTATTAATATTATTATTAAATAAATATGTATGCAACAAGCGATGAACAGTAGTATCTGGATATCTTCTAATTGGCGAAGTAAAATGGGTATAACATTTACTAGCAATTCCAAAATGTCCAATATTATTTGTATCGTAAACAGCTTTTTGCATACTTCTTAAAAGTAATGCTGACAATAAATGGAATTCTTTTTTACTTTTTAATTGTGCTAAAATATTCTGCATCGTTTTGGGAGTTAATTTTTTTAAATCAGCTTTTACATGATAACCAAGAATATTAAGATAACGCATAAAATTAGTTATCTTTTCTTCATCTGGTTCTCCATGGACACGATAGATAAATGGTAATTGCATATAATAAATATGATTAGCCACAGTTTCATTTGCTGCAATCATAAAATCTTCAATTAATTTTTCGCCAGTTCCTCTATTTCTTAAAGTTATGTCAATAGCTTTACCTTTTTCATCGACAACAATTTTTGATTCATCAATCTCAAAATCGATATAGCCACGATTCTCTTTGTTTTTGCGAAGAATATTAGCTAAATCTTCCATCATTTTTAATTTGTCGACATATTCTTCATAGCCATCAGGAATAATGTTGTCTTCTAAAATTTGATTGACTTTATTATAAGTCATTTGTATCCGCGATTTAATAACTGTTTTTAAAATATCATAATCAATCACATTGCCATTTTTATCTATTTCCATAATACAAGAAATTGCCAAACGATCAACATTAGGATTTAATGAGCAAATACCATTAGATAATTTATGTGGCAACATAGGAATAACCCGATCAGCTAAATAAACACTAGTACCACGATCAAATGCTTCATTATCTAAAGCAGTGTGAGGTCTCACATAATAGCTAACATCAGCTATATGAACGCCTAATTTATAGTGATCTTGAAACTTTTCAATCGATATCGCATCATCAATATCTTTCGTATCGTCGCCATCGATTGTAAAAATGATTTCTTTTCTTAAATCCACTCGATCAATCAAATCTTTATCTAATACTTCATCAGGAACATTATCCAGCTCTTGCATAACTAAAGCACTAAAGGTATCAGGTATTCCCATTTCGTTAGTAATAGATAAAATATCGACACCGGGGTCATTTTTATGACCTAAAATCTTAATTACCTCACCTTTATAATTATTTTCTTTTAATTTGTTAGTAATTTTAACTAAAACCTTATGGCCGTCCATAGCACCTTGAGTTTTTTTCTTATCTATTTCAACAGTAATATTAATGCGATCATCATCTAATTTTAAATAAGGTCTATTTTTTTTGTAATAAATTTCACCAACCATTTGTTTAAATTTGCGATCAACAATTTTAACTATTCGACCTTCTAAATCGATTCCTTTAGGAGAAGTTATTTCGACAATTACTTTATCACCATGAATAGCTCCATTGATACTATTAGGTGGGATGAATACATCTTGGTCACCTTCGATATCAACAAATCCATAACCTTTTTTATTAGCAATCATCGTTCCTATCTTTAAATGACTATTGGAAAACAATAGATATCTATTTTTATTAGTCCGATAAATTTTCAAATTATCTTCCAAAACGTTTAAAGTTTTTAATAGTTCTTTTAATTCATCAACTGTTGTCAATCCTAAAGCATCGTTTATTTCGTAAACAGATAGTGCCTTATTCTCATTTTTTAATATTTCTAATATCTTATCTTCCAACATAAAGTCCTCCATTGTATTAATTAAAATAATTAGGATGTCTTCCTTTTTCTAAACCATGCGTTTTTATCAATTTTTTTATATCTTCTTTTTTATAAATATATTTATCATACCCCATCTCCTTCAAAATTTTATATGCTCTTAGCACATTAAGAGGTATTTCTTCTTCTGTTTGCCAACCGAACTGTGGATAAATTATCAACCTTTGAATATTTCCCACAATGACAGAAATTGAACGTTGGATTTCTTCACTTGTACTACGTTCAAGAAAAGTAATAAACTCTTCAAAAGTTACAGGCGGAGCTGTAATGAAAAGTTCACTATTTTTTAGGACAGTCTTAGCGACATTTAAAGTCCTTCTTTGATAAATACCACGGTGAACAATTAAAATTTTATTCGCCTTAAGGTTATTTTTTGCAATTAAATCTGCCGAAAATTTAAAATTATCCCCTGTATTAGTTGATTTGTTTTCAATCAAAATTCGTTCAGATTCAACACCACATGAAATTGCAATATCTCTATAAATTTCAGCTTCTGATTTAGGAAAAATGTCTTGAGTAATCTTGCCTAAACCCCCTGTAAAAATTATCTTAGAAGCATATCCCCTTTTTAATAACTCAGCACAAAGAACGGGAATTTGTTTATCACAGCAACCACAACCAATTATCAAATCACATTTCGTTAATGGCTGATTCAAAACCATGTAATCCCAAATTATTTTTAAAGTATCTTTTTCTATGTTATTCATTCAAACCACCTAAATTTTTTTCATAAACTTTTTAATCAAAAGTTCTTTATTCTCCTTATATTCAAAGTAGAAACTTAAACTAAACAAAATATTACCAAATAATGCACAAATGATATCTTTCATAGTATCATAAACACCTGTTGCTCTTCTTTGCATGTCTTGGTTAAAAAAGTAATCAAGACTAAATTCAAATATTTCCCATAAAGCTGAAGTTGCTAGTGAAAAGATAAAAATGAACACCACATTAAAAATGATATTAGGAGTATTAAACATCTTCGATTTATTTAAAACTAACAACGCCAAAAAGCCGGATAAAAATCCCCAAATGAAATGAGTCATATTATCAAACCAACTAGTTATTTTATATAAATGTAACTGAGCACCTAAAAAGATAGCTATGAAACCAAAGATCAAATAACATAATGTGATAACTGGCTTTATCTTAAAAACAAATGGTAATATTATATATATACAAAATAATAGTAGTGTAATATTTTTATAGAATATTGCAAAAAATATCACTAAACAACATAAAACAAAAGCTATTAAAGCATTTATTTTATTCAATTTCATTTAAATCGTCCATTTCTACTTGATTAATTGTATTAAATCTTTTTGTAATTTTATCTGTAGTAGTATGGATGTCTTTGACATCTCTACTTACTGTCTCAATATTTTTATATAAACGATCCCATCTTTCCTTATAACGATTAAATTCATTACTCAAAAGTTTGAGTTCATTATGAATGACTGATGTATATTTGTCTCTTTCGATATTTTTCATTATTATTTGAATTGTTGTCAAAGTACTTATCAACGTAGTCGGACTAGTTAACCATACTCTTTTTTTATAAGCATATTCAATTATATCAGGATGATATGCATTAACTTCAGCAAATATAGCTTCAGCAGGCAAAAACAAAATGGCTTGATCACTAGTTATGCCATCAATTATATATTTACTGGCGATTGCATCAATATGCTTTTTCATATCATTTCTAAATAATTTTTCAGCTTGTTCTCTTACTGTAACATCATTTTTTTTATCTACCATAATTTGATAATGTTCCAAAGGAAATTTTGAATCAATAGCAATTAGACCTAAAGGCGAAGGCGCAAATAAAACACAATCAGCAATGTTATCATTATTAAATTTGTATTGCATTTGATATATTTTATCATTTTCCCCAAATATATTGTACATAATGTTTTTTAAATTGACTTCGCCAAATACACCTCTTGTTTTTTTATCTGTTAAAACACTTTGTAAAGAGATAATATCGTTTGATAAATTATCAATTTTCTTCTGAGCTTCATCTATTTTAGATAATCTTTCTAAAACACTCGTAAATGTTTTATTAGTTTTTTCAAAATTTTCATCCAATCGTTCGTTTACTTTGTTGTTGATTTGCATTAATTTGTTGTCTAATTTATCGTTTAATTTATCAAAATCACTACCCAAGTCACGACTAAAAGAATTTTTAAATTCACCAATTTCTTTAACAACATTAGTTTCCAATTTTCCTAGTCTTTCTGTAATATTAGACTCATTAATATTTTTAGTTAAAGAAAAAACACTAACAACTAATATTATTATCAATAATCCAATTATTACATATTCCATAACATTCACCAATTTAATTATAACATATTTAAAATGAATAAAAAAGCAGAATTTTATAAAGATTAATAGATTATTATGACAAAAAAATCAAAATCTTATGATTTTGATTTAAATCTTATGATTTTGATTTTATTTTTCTAATAACCATCCCTCATAACCATTAACTATATTATAAACTTTATACCCTTTGCTAGCTAAGATTCGACAAACCTTAAGACTATTTTTACCATATTGGCAATATATATAGTATTCATCATGTATATTTATGTATTTACTAGGATCACTTAACAAAAGAAGCATAGGTATATTTTTAGCACCAGGGATATGATTATCGTTATATTTTTCTACACTACGAATATCGATGATATTGATGTTATTTTTGCTTATTAAATCTTTTATCGTAATATTCATTACCATATAACCACCCTACAACATTATATGTAATAGATACCAGTTAATAAAGGTAATAAAACTAATTTCTATCATTAAAAATGTAATTAATAACTATACATAATATATTTATATTATCTTATTTAATAGAAGTATGAACAAAATAAAGACCTTTAAATTAAAGGTCTTTATTCATCTTCATCGTTGAAAAAATCATCAAAAAATTGATCATCAGTAATACCATTAATTACTTTATTTTCCTCTTCTTTTAATTCAATCTTCGGTTCTTTAGATTGCAAAACAGCAGAAGTTTGGCTTTCTATAACTGAATCATTAATCTTTTCTTTTTCGCCTTGTACTTTCGCTAATTGTTCTTGTCTTTCTTCCTCTTCTAATTCAGCTATTTTTGCGTCGATTCTCTTAACTAAAGCGTCAATATCAAAACTATCCTCTTTAAAAGGTGGAGTAACCTTAGATTGGTTTTCAGTCGTTATTGCCTGTCTAGAAGCAATAGGTGGAATAGAAGAACCACCAAATGAAGATATCATATCATTTAATTTTGCTTCTCTTTTTTGATCGACATAAGCTTTCAAATCAAATAATTTAATTTCCTGTTTTGCCCTTTCTGGATAAGACGCTTTAGGATATGATTTACCCCATTTTCCTTCTTTTTGGATTTTCCAATCAGGAACAACTCTAGTCTTAAAAGGCATCGATCTGATTCGTAAAACAATAATTGTATTTTCAGGTAATCTTTGTAAATCACTAACAGTGACTAAAGGAGTACTGGCAGTCTTATCTTTTTCTTTTGACTTAACTTCTCCACATAATTTACTAATTTCTTCCAGTGAAGCCAATTCACTACTAATAAGGTAAACTATATTACCACAGTTTCCTTTAATGGTTTCACCATTTTCTTTTCCATAAACTTGATATAATTGAGCAAAGTTTTGAATGATAAAAGTAAATCGAATATTTCTACTTCGCGCAGCAGTTACCATTGTTGTAACATCCTTTAAAGGTGGCATATTAGCGAACTCATCTAAAATAAAGTTTGTTTTAAATGGTAGTTTGCCACCTGACTCTTGAGCAATGTCAATTAAAGTTTCATAACATTGTTTAATAAAAATTGTAACCAATGAATGATATGTTTTTTTCTCATCTTGAATAACTAAGGAGACGGCAGTTTTTTTTCTACCAATATCTTTTAAATCAAAATCGCTATGACTTAGCATTTCCGATAAATTTTCTCTTGAAGAGAATAATTTTATTTTTTGCTTGAAAACTGATAAAATACTACTTTTAGTATCGCTAGGTGCCATAATAGTTGAAGAAACATTAATGTAAGCAGGGCTAGCTTTATCTTTATAATTAAAATATTCTTTAATATAAGTTGTATTACCTAACTTTTCTTCACCAACTGTCGTCATTAAATTAATTGTATTTAAGTTTATTTCATCTTCTTTTGCGTCCTCAAACAAAGCTAACGCTAAACCTGTAAAATAATCGGCTGAAGTCTTTTCCCAAAATGGATCTTGGTTTTGTGCTTTTTCGTCATAAAGAATATTCATTGCTAAATCATCTAATAATTCGTTAGCTTTATCCTTATTACCATTTTTATATAATTCATATGGCAAACTAAGTGGATTCCATGCACTACCTTTTTGCGGATCACGGAAATTAAGTAACACAACGTTATAACCTTTTTCTTTTAACATTTCAGCATTATTTTCGTAAATCTCACCTTTAGGATCGGTAATAATCATCGTTTCGCCTTTTTTAGCTAAAATTCGAACCATTGGTTGAACCATTGTTTGTGTTTTACCTGATCCCGTTGCCCCTAATATAAGATTATGATATTCCCCAGAATCAACCCAAATTTCTTTGCCATTATTAATCAAAGGAATACCCGCATACTCACTCGTTTCTTGATTTGGCAAAATTTTATGAATGTCTTTTTGTTTCTTAAATTCTTTTTCATCGGCCCATCTAGCATAACCTTTTTCTTCTTTAGTACCAGTGCTAAAACCAATCCCTTTATCACGTTCAAAAAAATAAGAAGAAACACTAGTTATGATAAAAACCAAAGCAAAAACATACCCTACAATAGTTGGAATTATGTATTTTTTAGAAAAGGCAGGTATGGGATCTAAACCATGAAAAACGCCATCGGCAGCAAAACTTGCTAAATTTAGTACGGCTATCGCCACAAAATATAATAGAAATATAGCAAAAATGACGAAAATTAAATAATCTTTTGCACTTGCCTTAAACTTTAGTTTCATATTATTTCACCTCATAATTATCCACTACACAACAGTATAACACATTATTGATTAAATTTCATTATTTTTTTTACTAACTACAACAATATAAATGACTATTATACTTCCAGCTAATACAACTGTTCCACCAATAATGAATATAGTTTTATTATCTTTAATAAAATCAACAATTTTTTCGAAGAAATTTCTTTCTTTCACTTCGCCAAATTTAATATATATTTTTTTAGAGTTAGCATTTTCGTTATTGATATTCCAAATATATGTATTATCATCAAATTGATCAGCGTTATTTTCAATAACTACATGGTTAGTTTTAATTTCAATATTAATGTTATCAGCAAAGTAGTAATATAACGACATGCACTTAAATCCTTCACTAGTTGATAAAATGTAATTATCATCTTCTTGCACAAAACTAAATGCCTCAAAGCATTCATTAGCATAAAGAGCATGTCTAAAGCTTTCTTTACCATATGTATAAATATATTGCGCATTAAAATTAAATAATCCTTCATTGTAATCTACATTATATAATTGTTGACTAATACTATTATTAATTGCATAAATTTTTAAATTTTTAAGTTGATCGATACTTTTTTCTTCATTTATCGGAATTGTTAAGCTAATTTTTTCTGTCAAATCTTCATCGATAAATTCTAGTCTATATGACACATCACAGCCAGTTAAAAATAACGTCAAAATTAATACGCATATTATTTTTCTCATATTGATTCACCTTGCCCTAAAATATAAACATAACCATTAAAAGTATAACCTGTTCGATAATTTAGTATTTCCTCAAAAGTTAGAGTCCTAATACGATAATTGACATTTTCCCAAGTTTCACTACCATTTGGGCCTTCACTATTCCAACCATCAGATATAACAACAGTTCGATTTTCATAATCAACACTTTCTATTATCGCAACATGGCCGTAATTATGGCTCGCACCTAAACTTTCACTACTGCTCCATGAAACAATGGCTCCAGCTACTGGTAAAGTATGATCTGTAACTTTTTGAAAGATATCTAATGTTGAAGCATCATACCATCCTTCACCATTGCGATAAGTAGAACTTATAGCATTCAATGCTTTAATTTTTTGTAAATCATCCATATTAGAATAGTATATTAATTCAAGCGCTCTAGATTGTGCATACCACACACATTGTCCTAAATTCCCAGCACTTTGTGAATAAATATTAGCTAAATTAAATGATGAACCAGCTATGTTAACTTTGCCTAACTGACTATAATAATTTGATCGTAGTAATAAATCTTCTTTATCAGCTATAGTAGATGAAGTACTAATATGCTCACTGCCTACAACAGTAATCATATTAGCAAGTGTTGCACCATCGGAATAGAAAAATTTAAGTATTTCTTCATAAGTATACCCGTTATCTGCCATTTCATAAGAAGCTGCTTGACTCATACCTCTTCCATGACCACCGTTGACATGCATGTCATAATCGTGACTCAAGTAAACTTTATGAGTTTCTTCAGTTGGTAATCTTTTATAAATAACATACATTTTTCCATCTTCTTCGCCATATTCACAATCTTTATCATTGTAACAATACGAATCATATTGAGTATCAAAAATAGCTCCATCATAAATCATTACTTGTCCTTTAGTAGCTTCAGCCGCTTCAATTCCATAATCATATGCTGGCCATTTAAATACTTGATTACGTGTACTATTTTCGATTGTTCTTTCACAATTATTAGTGAATTTTAAAGTTGCTGTTCTAGCAGCTACAGCTTGTGCTTTATAAGCTTCTGGATTTAGTCCAGCCATAGCTTCAGCACTTACCACACCAGCAATATAATCTTCAAGTGAATAAGTGCCTAAAATGCTTCCATCTGGATTTGTTACTGTAACTCCTGAACAATAAGCATAAGTTTTAGTATAAACATATTCTGGTTTTGAACCTTCATAAAATTCGGCTCTTGCAAAAATTTCATTAACAGTTTGCTTAACCTTATTATCAACCAAAGTACCTTCTTTGTTATCATAGTAAAATTTCCGCACAAATTCATCCTCTAAGTAAGTTCGATATCCATCTAAATCGAGTTCCCAAATACCACTTTCATTTTGCTTAACCATTTTTTCCGCTAATAATTTTACTTTCTTTTCGCTTTTTTTAAAATCGATAAGATTAGATGGTTCCATATCTTCTATTGTAACAACTTCTTCACCATCACTATTAGTTGTTGCAAAAGGATCTATATATGTAAGTGTTGCTGTTAATAGAGATGTGTTTAATATAACATTTTTTTCTTCACGATAATCATCATATACTTCTTCTATAGATTCATAAAAATTATTTTTTTCAATCTCTTCACATTCACTATCAGTACACCAACCTCTAATATTAAAAAAAAAAAAAAAAGC
>CALVKK010000033.1 GCA_944332645.1 uncultured Bacilli bacterium | reverse complement strand
TAATGTTTTTATCATTTAATATTTTATTTAAATTAGAATCAGGCTGCTCTATTTCGTTTTCTAAAATCAACATCGAATCATAAAGATGAAGTGTTTCATACTGTAAATTAACTAATGAGCTAACGCTATCCCTTATACCAAAACCAGTAACTAACAATGCTGTACATCCAGAAATACCAATAATGGTCATAATTATTCTTTTTTTATACCTGAACATATTGCGAATAGTTACTTTCCAAGTAAAAGACAACTTTTTCCAGATGAATTTAACTCTTTCTAACAAAACTTTTTTACCATTTTTAGGTGGCTCAGGTCGTAATAAAGTTGCTGGTACATATTTAAAATCTTTTAAAACTGTCATTAAAGTAACAGTTATCATCAAAATGATGGTTACTAAAATAATCATAATGCAAGGGATGACTTCCGCATAAGTTTTTAAATCTGGTATGATAAAATTACTTTGATAAACATCATATAAAAGATGAGGAATATAAGCATAACCAATACTTAAACCAATAATAAGTCCTAAAGAAGTTGCAATTAAAACATAAAACAAATAACTCGAAATTATTTTCAATTTGTTGATTCCTAGCGATACGTAAACGCCTATCTCACTTCGCTCTTCTTCAATCATTCTTGTCATCGTATTTAAACTCATCAAAAAGACAACTAACATAAAAAATATTGGGAAAACTGCTGCGATGGCATCAACCTTTGTCGCACTTTCATAAAAGTTAGTATAACCACTATTATCTTCCCTACTCATTAGATACCAAACTGGTTTTTCGATCGTATCTAATTCAGCTTTCGCATCAGCTATTTTTTGTTCCGCATTGGCTATCTCCTTTAAATAAATTTGATAATTTTCTTCATATTCAGCATAACCAACATTTAATTCTTGTTCACTTGTAACCAATAAGTCATAATTTTTATTTAATTGACTAAGAGCGTTATTGTACTCTTGCTCCCATTTATTTATATTATCTTCCAATGTTTGTTCGCTTTGAATTAAATTGTTTTGCATATCTATTAATTCTTCCAAATTAGATTTGTTTTCTTCTAGAATATTTAAAGTGTTTTGATAAGTCAAATAATCTTGGCTATTAGGATCCAATGTTGAAAGAATCTGATTGATAGAATTTATTTGTTGATTAACCTCTTCCAAATTGCTTATTAAATCTTCAGCTTTTAAATTATAATTGGATAAAATACTAGCAAATTTTTGTTGACCTGATTCGAGATCTTTTTTAGCATCTTTAAAAGCACGTTCCATCTCTTCACTAGTAGCTTGTAATTCATCATAACTAACTTGCCATTTTTCTTTAGCATCTTCAAGCTCTAATTTAGCATCATCCAATTTTAGTTTAGCGTCGTTTAGTTTTTCCTCATTTTCCGCTTTTTGCTTAACCAATTCTGTTTCAGCATCATTGATAACCTTCATAACTTCGCTTAAAATTTCTTCATATCTAATTGTTTCTCTAATAGGCTTTAATTCAGTTAACTTAGAATCTAATACACTAATCACATTATTATAATCATCTAGATAAGAAGTTTGATCGATACTATTTTTATCAATAATATAGATTTCTGTATAATATTCAAGTGTAAAATCATTCTTAGGAATAAAAATATATTTGTCTAATTTACCATCACCTTCTGTAGATATACCCTTAGTTCGATATATATATAACGAACTGGTTATAGTTCCAGATACAGTATATTCTTGAGTCACTAAATTGTCCGATTCAATAAATATTTTATCACCTATGTTATATGTTCCGTCTTCAACTAAACATTCACCACTATTCGGCATTTTGCCACTAACTAAATTGACCTGATTAACAGTGTCAGTAATTGCATGAATTCTAGTAACATCACCATCTAAAATTAAATCGAAAGAATAGGAAGGTTCAACAATCAAATCATCAGATATCGCACGAATAGACTCTAAATCACCATCTGTCAACCCCATTGTACTGATAATTTTATAATCCATTAAACTAGTGTCATCATAATATTCATCAACTGTTCTAATCATATCAGTGGCAGCTTCTCTTACACCAGAAAAGAAAGCACTTCCTAATGCGACTATAAAAATAAGTGATAAAAATCGACCAAGTGATCTTCTAATTTTTCGAAAACTGTTTTTAAAAATCAACATTACCAATCAAGCTCCTCAACTAATTTTGGATGTTTATTAATTGTAATGTCAGAAACTTGGCCATTTTTAATTCTGATTACTTTATCGGCAATATCAGCAATAATTGCATTATGAGTAATAATAATTGTTGTCATTCCAGAATCATGACAAGTCTTTTGTAACAATTCTAATATTAATTTTCCTGTTTTAGAATCTAAAGCCCCTGTGGGTTCATCACATAAAAGTAATTTAGGATTTTTAGCTAAAGCTCTAGCAATACTAACTCGTTGTTGCTCTCCCCCAGATAATTGAGCTGGAAAATGATTAATTCGATCGCCTAAACCAACACTTTTTAAAGTTTCCTCACTGTCCTTTGGATTTTTGCAAATTTGACTAGCTAATTCAACATTTTCTAAAGCAGTTAGGTTCCCAACTAAATTATAAAACTGAAAAACAAAACCAATATCATAACGACGGAAATTAGTTAATTCTTTCTTCTTATATTTTGATATATCTTGACCGTCAATCATAATCGTTCCACTATCAGTTGTATCCATTCCACCTAGAATGTTTAAAACTGTCGTTTTACCAGCTCCAGAAGGACCTAAAATAACGACTAATTCACCTTTATTAATTTCAAAAGATACATTTTCAATCGCCTTGATGATAACTTCTCCCATTTTGTAATTTTTATTAATATTTTTAACTTCAATATATGCCACTTTATCACCTTATCCTATATACTTAAATTATACATCGAATATTAATTAAAAACAAGGTAAATGGTTTAAAAAAAACTAAAATCTTTTGATTTTAGTTAAACTAGCATTGTTGCTATAAACCCAATGACTATTATTACTCCTAACATGATTAAAGCGTATTTCCAAATATAGTTAAACCATTCTTTATAAGAGACTTTAAAGTATGATAAACCGACAAGTAAGAAAATACTAGTTGGTGCAATAATCATAACCAATCCATAAATGGCTTGAAAAATAAGAGCAACTACTGGAATTACATTAGTATCGTAAAGACTAAAGAAATTCATAAAGTAACTAACTAGAGTTGGGAAATCGTTATATGTAAATGAAGTTACTAAAGCACTACCAAGAACTCCAGGTAAAGAAAATTCACCACTTTCAGTAAATTGATTAACTATTGTATAGACAAAGTTACTAGACATATTAAGGAAAACTGCAAAGATAATAGACGCTAATATCCCATATAAAGCAGGGACTAACATCTCTTTCATACCTTTAACAAAACCATCGATAGCATCGACAAATTTAATACTGTATACCCAGCTGATAACTAAAGATGCAATAATTAGTAAAACTGTAATATCGTAATTGCCCCAATATCCAATTACTGAAACATTACCTAATAGATTATCAAACAAAGTATAGCCATCAACTTCAAATTGTGTTACCGATTCATATAAATTAGAAAACACATCTAAATCAAATGTATAATACCAATTATAAACACCTACGAACAACAATAAAATAACAAACAAACTAACAATTATAAGAGGAACAAAACCTTTTTTTGAAGTTTTTTCTTCATAAAGTGGAATTGCCTCTTTTTCATCTTTCTTAGCTTTTTTATCTTCTTTTCTAGTATTCTTACTTAACAACAAAGCAAACAGCAATACGGTAATAAGAAATAAAATAATTCTTACTAAGATTAAGGTTGTCATCGTAATATCATAACCCATTTGATAAAATACTACTTTTAGATATCCCCAAGTTTCTAAACCTAAAGTACAACCGATTTGCCCTACCAACATCGCTCCAACTGTCGAAGCAAGTGCAATAATCTTCTTATACCCTAACTTTAATAAAATTGTAGCAAAAAATGGAACTAAAATAAAAATAACGCTATTTAATCCAAATAAAGACGATAGTAAAGCAAAAATTGCAACTGTTATCATCAAAAATGTCTTTTGCTTATTTTGCCACTTATCAGTAATTCTATTAATTAATTTGGCATACACACCAGTTTGGTTTAAAACACCATAAAAACCGCCGATTGCTAAAAACAAAAGTCCATACTGAATAAATGTAGCGAGCGTAATCAAAGGTGTTCTAAAAATATCATACAATCCTATTGGCGAAGTTGCCTCTTGCGAAACAAAAGTACTATTAGAATAGACACCTGCTGGAACAACCCAACTAATAAGTATTATTACTAAAAAA
The DNA here is from genome assembly GCA_944332645.1 of uncultured Bacilli bacterium. Lineage (GTDB taxonomy): Bacteria > Bacillota_I > Bacilli_A > RF39 > UBA660 > Faecisoma. The sequence continues at coordinate 7,086 of CALVKK010000033.1, read as the reverse complement.
GTTATCCCTAATACTTTCAATAAATCATATTTTTTCATTTATCTTAACCTCCAAGACAATTATAGCAAAAATTGGTAAAATATCAATCGTTTTTACAAAAATTTCACAATCTTTTTACAAAATGGTATAATTTATTTGGTGATTTAATGCAATTTCAATATTCCAATAGCAATAAAAGATATCATACTTTAGATTACTATTATAAGCAAAAGTTCGGTCAAAAAATTATCAAGGTCAGTTTGAATGCTGGATTTTCTTGTCCTCATTTAAAAAGTGGCGGTTGTATCTATTGCAGTAATTCTGGTAGTGGAGAATACGCTGGTAAAATTAAAGACAGTTTAACCGAACAATTCAACAAAGGAAAAAATATAATGAATAAAAAATGGCCTTGTGGAAAATATATTGCCTATTTTCAAGTCAGAACTAACACATATGCTCCTTTAGAAGAATTAAAAGAAAAATATGAAGAAGTTTTAAAATTAGACGATGTAGTCGGATTAGCAATAGCTACTAGACCTGATTGTATATCTTTAGAATGTTTAGATTATTTAGAAGATTTAAGTAAGAAAACTTTTTTAACTGTTGAATTAGGATTACAGACGATTCACGAAAAAACAGCAAATTTAATCAATCGTGGACACGATTTGAAAAGTTTTTCAGAAATGGTTGCCAAATTACGAGAGCGAAATATCAACGTCGTTGTTCATATTATAAATGGCCTTCCATATGAAACAGAAGAAATGATGTTAGAAACAGTTAAATATTTAAATAACTTAGACATTCAAGGTATAAAAATTCATATGTTATATGTTCTTAAAAATACAGCTTTAGAAAAATTATATTTCGAAAAACATTTTAAGATATTATCACAGGAGGAATATGTTAAAATTGTTTGTCGACAGTTACAATATTTGCGAAAAGAAATTGTTATTCATCGATTGACTGGTGACCCAAAAATTGAAGATTTAATTACTCCCTTTTGGTTAGTAAAAAAAGTCTGTGTTTTAAATGACATTGATAAATATATGGCTCAAAATAATATTATCCAGGGACAAAAAGTTGAAAATCAATAAAATTTATCTAATTTTAAAATTTGGGAAAAAGTTTTAACCCATAGATTACATTTTTTTTAAAATTATGTTAAACAAAATTTAAAATTATAAAACTTTAATCTTAACTTTTTGAATTTTAGTCATTTGCATGTTTTTCATAAATAATTATAATAAATAACAAAGGAGGAAAATATGCAAAATTTTGTTGAAAAAAAAGCACTTTTATCTGATGACGAAGTCAATGAGTTACTGTATTATTATAAACATGGTATCGAAGTTGGAAAAGAGGAAATACTTATCAAAGTAATTAATAATATGGTTAATATGTCGTTTAGTATAGACGTTATAGCAAAAATTGTGGATAAAAAGCCAAAAGAAATTAAATTGTATATAAACTAAAAAATAAGTTACTAAACTTATTTTTTTTGAACAAACCAAACACCACTAACATTACAACTACTACTTTCAGGCACTGGATTTGGCATATCTAATTTAATCATCACAGGAACTTTAAAAGCTGTACCAAAGGCAATACAATTACCAGGTTGCAAAATTCTTAGTCTTTTAACTATTTCATTAGTAATATTAGGTACCATTCTTCTTATATATTCAACATCAGTAGGATGTAGCATTTTAAATATTAAAAAGTTATTACATTGTGATAATGATGTTTCAGAAAGTTCACTTGGTCTTTGGCTGATTAAACCTAATAAGACACCATACTTACGCCCTTCTTTTGTGATTCGATCAAATATATTGTAGCCTAACAAATAGATGTCATTATCATTTTGAACATAACGATGTGCTTCTTCTAAAATTATATGAAATGGCATCGTTGCTCTTTCCTCTAAATCTTTAGCATAATCAAATAATAACTTTGAATATATTTTAGTTATGCTTTTAGCTAATCGATCATCAATATAATTAATATTAAAATTAATTATTTGAGCTTTTAATCCGTTATTTGCTGTTAACAATTCTTTGACATATTGCTCTTTTGTAACAAATTTGTCATATTCAAAATACGCTTTCGCATCACTACTGACTAAAGAATGTAATCTAACTTTGAGAATATTAGAATCATCATATACTCTTTCACTGTTCAAAGATCCTTCACTTATCAAAGCAAATTCAAAAGCCTTTTCTAAATCTTCTAGATTATACATAACTTCCTCATGCGGTAAGTCTAATTTTAAATCATCTTGAACAAACTTTTGAATAAATGTCGTCAATAACTCCATTTCCCTGATTTTACCTGAAGCATCGATCAACAAGCATTGTTTTAATGGTCGTGTGTATCCAGGTTGAAAAACTGGCGTTTCAAGATTCAATTCTGGCGTATTATAATAAGTCAAAACTGAAAAAATTTGATCTCGTATTTGAGCTGGAGGATTACCGCTAGATAAAATATCTAAAAGAGCCCGAGCAATAATATCGTTTTTATGTTTATCAGCATCACCACCATTACGAGCAAAAATATTAACTAAGCGTAATGCTTTTTGAATTATTGGTAATTGCGATGGCTTCTCAGCGTTTAACAATAAGGCCAAATCATCTACTCCTAATAACCAAGCAGGAATTCGAAGAACTTCTGTCTCACTAAAGTGTAAATTAGTTGTATATGACTTAAAAGATATCTCTTCTTGATTATTACCAATATTTTTAAACGCATTATGATATTCACCATAAGCATCGAAAATAAATAAACTAGCTCGATATGGAATGTAAGATTTGCGATCAAATATATTTTGAATGATACGAGCAACACCGCATGATTTGCCACTGCCAGTTGATCCTAAAACAGCAAAATGGTTACTGAAAAGTTGATTGATGTTAGCCCCAATTTTGACACCAGCATAAATTGGACTTGTTCCAATATAAATATCAGTATTTTCTCTATAATTATCAACACCGATAATCATTGGTATTTTTTCTTTTGATATTAATTTTACCACTGAACTAAAAGACGGTTTAACCATAACACCAAAAATAAACTTATCATCAATAATCTCACCTAATAAATTAACATAAGCGATACCTTCTTTTATATCTATTATTTCACCTACTAATTTACGATTTCCATCTTCCATGATAACATGAACATTAATTAAATTTTCAAATTTACTAATATCAATAGCCAATTTTAGTAAAACTTCGTTTTCGACAATACCAATTATATTACCTAGCACTTTAATCCCTCCTAATTATAATTATTATACAATCTTTTTTTTATTTATTAAATAGGTAAAGTTTTAAAAAATTTCACAAATTCCTATAATCTTCTTATATTTTCTATTTGTTTAAATTGCAAAAAAAAGAAACTATTGGATCCTTATTCTTATTTAAAAATTAGCAATAAACACACTTTTTTAATTATACATCGTTATTTCTTAATACTTCATAGATACGCATATCATGGACTATAACTACCTAGCCACACGCCATATCTAAAACACAAAACAAAAATTTTTTATTGATTGTTAAAAATATTATTTATTTTTTCTTTTAATTGCTCTTTAGTAAATGGTTTAGATATATACTCAGCAAAACCCTCATTCATATATTTCTCTTTTGCCTCTGATGTTGCATCTGCCGTTACAGCTATCACTGGCGTATTAAATTCTGGATTTTCTTTTAATTTTAACAAGGTTTCTTCTCCATCCATATTTGGCATCATTATATCCATTAAAATTAAATCATATTTATTTGTTTTTAACTTTTCTAAGCATTCTAAACTATCATAACATTCATCAATATTATTACTTATTTCTTTTAATGCTATTCGAGCAACTTTTACATTTAATTTATTATCATCAACTATTAATATGTTCATTTTTGTATTTTCCTTTTCTATATCAATCTCATCTGAATTATTAATACATTTTATAATCCTTTCACTTTGCGTTGAAGCTTTACTTATCTCTTGTGGTATTTGAACCATAAATATCGATCCTTTACCAAACTGACTTTGAACGTTAATTTTTCCATTCATCATTTCAACTAATGCTTTTGTTATAGCAAGTCCTAGTCCTGTTCCTTCGGTTGTAGAATTTATTTCAACATCTAATCTTTCAAACTTATCAAATAATTTGTTAATATTTTCAGCTTTGATACCTCTTCCTGTATCTGCAACTGTAATTATTAAAGAACATAAATTATTTTGATTAATACATTTTACAGTTAAATTTACTTCACCTTTTTCGGTATATTTGAATGCATTAGTTAATAAATTATTAAGTATTTCTTTGATATGAACTTTATCACCAATTAATTCATCCGGTACATCTTGCGCAATATCTAAATTAAATTTAATTGGTTTATTACCTAATTTTGTTTTTGTAACTTTAATTACTTTATATAACTCTTCTCTAAAATTATATGGTGTAGTAATAATTTCCATTTTATCGCATTCGATTTTATTAATGTCTAAAACATTTCCAACTATTTCAAGTAGCGTTTGAGAAGAAGCCAATATATCATCTATATCTTCCATAACTTCTTTGGGCATTTGTTCTTTATATGAAGCCATATTTTCTGATAAGCCAACAATAGCATTTAAAGGTGTTCTAATTTCATGACTCATACTTGATAAGAAATCACTTTTAGCTCTATTAGCTCTTTCGGCTTGTTCTTTAGCAAGTATTACCGTATTTAACATTTTGACATCCGGATTTTCAATAGTAAAATACATAATACAACATATTAAAGTTTCGACATAAGTTAATAATAATAATTGGGGAAATATATTTTGTATAATTATTGATAATGTTCCGACAACAAGTAAAATAAATACTGGCAAATATTTTCTATTAAAAACTTTTTTAAAATTCTTTATCAAAGTTATGATTATTATTCCAATTAAAATACCACTAATTGTATATGAAAAATTAACACTGGCACCTATTGTATATCTTGTTTGAAAATTATCCTTAATAACTAATTCTATTGGTAAAATATATACTAATATTCCGATGACTACGCATAAAATTATAAGCAACATTTTCCATACTTTTTTATATTTTAATTCTTTATCCGTTGATATTTTATACACATAATAAGTGAACAAACCTGTCCAACTTAATAAATATAGTAAATATGATTTATAAATAAAATCTGACACAATATGATAATTACTATATATTAATGAACCAACAGAGCATAATAATTCTAATATAAGTCCTACAAAATTTGAAATAATTAAGGACTTATATATTCTCGTTTCATAATTATCAATATGTCCTTTCTTAAAGAAAAGAATATTTATTAAAATTGAGAAAGGAATAGCACAAATTGGAAAAAAGATACCACTTCCCATATTATCACCTCCAAATTTATTCTTTTATATTCTATTTAATTTTAAAACTTTGTTTTGTTCCAATTTTTCTTCCGCATCTTTTTCTAAATATGTATAATTTATTTTTTCTGAACCACTTATTCTTGGCAACTCATCAACAAATTCTATATATGATGGTACTTCATAAGATTTTAATTGGGTTGTTCTTCCATTCGATACAGTTGTAGGAAGATAAAATAAATTATTTATATAGTTTTGTGTTTCTTCACTTGGTACATATCCATCATTTAGAACAATATAAGCTTTGTTTGTATATAATTCTTCTTGATCTGGCACTTTAACAACAGCACAATCTTTGACACAATCAAATGATGAAATAATATTTTGAACATTATCACAGTATACTTTATTTAGTGATGACATTATATAAAATCTAGAATTTCTTCCTGTTGGTGTAAAATAACCTTCTTCATCTATATAACCTAAAGTTCCAGTATTGTAATATTCTGTTCCTTTTATTTTTATTTTTGACTTTTTAGTTAATTCATCATTCTTATAATACCCTTTAAAAATATGTTTACCAGAAACAAGTAATAAACCTTCTTCACCGTATTTTTGTTCCCCAAGTGTTTCTTGATTAACTATCATAGCCTTGCTACCTACTAAAATTTTGCCAGCCGTTTCTGCTTTAAGCGGAACACCTACTGGAGTTGATCCAATACTAACTGTTTCAGCATTGCCAAAACCATTACCTAATTCGACATTAGCACCATGTTTTGTAAAAAATTCCATTCCTCTTTTATAATGCTGTGGCGTTAGAAAATCCCCACCAGAAATAAAATGGGTTACTGATGACAAATCAAGATCATCTTCAACATTCTTTATGGTTAAATCTAATAATGCTGGACTCCCAAAAATGATACTTGGATTTTTCTTATAATAATAATTAATTGTATCTTTACTAATATTCGGAGCAAGTATTGCTTCTTTTCCCCAAAGTAATGTTGTTAAGGCGGAGGTTATAAGGCCATAAGGATACGAAAATGGAACACAAGTTAATGTTTTTGGACCGGTAATATTTTCAGTATGACTTGTATTCTTAGCATATATTTCAGCTGCTAATATATTTTTATTTGTTAATAATACCGATTTAGGTTTCCCTGTTGACCCACTTGTAAAAAGTATCAGTGCATCCTCGTTACCAAAATGTGGCACTTCTAACTTTGTTTTTCTAAATTTTGAAATATTGCCTAAATTATTATAATCAATAAAATTAGAATTTCTTGTTATTTCATAATTAGAATTCAAATCTAAATTATTTAAATTTTTCTTACTTAAAGTAACAATATATTGTACTTTTGTTTTTTCTTTTATTTTATTATTTTCTTCTTCACTCGCATTATAATTAATAAATATTGGAGATTCAAACTCGTTCAAATAAAAGCTAATATCTTCAGTTGATGCTTTGGAATCTAAAAATGTTGTTACTGCACCAATTCTATTACAAGCTAGAAATATAGCTAAAGCCTGATAAAAATTAGGCATACAAGCAGAAATTATATCTCCTTTTTTGACACCAAGTTCTTTTAAAGCTAAAGAGATAGTAACTGCATCATCTAATAGTTTCCCATAACTTACATTTAAATCAAAACAGTTAACTGCATTTCTGTCCAAATAAAAGTTACTTAATAATTTTATCGTAGTATAAATATTAGTACTAGGAATAATCGGATTTCTTTC
>CALVKK010000032.1 GCA_944332645.1 uncultured Bacilli bacterium | reverse complement strand
GCATTACATTTTGTAAAGTCGAAATAGGTTGTGGTGTTCCGATACCTGCTACAACATCTTCTCCTTGTGCATTGATTAAGTATTCACCATATAATTTGTTTTCCCCAGTAGCTGGATTCCTTGTAAATGCTACACCAGTACCAGATTTGTCGCCACTATTACCATAAACCATTTCCTGAACATTAACGGCTGTTCCCCAACTACTTGGAATATCATTCATTCTACGATAAATAATAGCTCTTTCATTATTCCAAGATCTAAATACGGCAGTAACTGCTTCAATTAATTGTGTTTTTGGATCTTGTGGGAATTCGTAACCAGCTAATTCTTTATAAATAGACTTAAATTTGTTAGTGATTTCCTTCATATCATCAGCTGTTAAGTCAGTATCAAATAAAACTCCTTTGTTTTCTTTAAATTCATCTAATACTCTTTCAAAACTAGATTTAGGATATCCTTTAACAACATCGGCAAACATTTGAATAAACCTACGATAAGAATCATAAACGAATCTTGGATTATTGATTTTTTCACTAAAATATTTTGCTACTTCATCGTTTAAGCCTAAATTAAGTACTGTATCCATCATACCTGGCATACTAGCCCTAGCTCCACTTCTAACAGATACTAACAATGGATTAGTTAAATCTCCCATTTTTTTACCTGAAGTTTCTTCTAAATTACTTAATTTTGTCATTATTTGTTCAATAACTTCATCTGCTATTTTCTCACCATCTTCGTAGTATTTATTACAAGCTTCAGTAGTTACTGTAAATCCATCAGGAACAGGTAATCCAATACTTTTCATTTCAGCCAAGTTAGCGCCTTTGCCTCCTAAAAGATTTTTCATATCTTTGTTTCCTTCACTAAAGGAATAAACATATTGTGTCATATTTTGCCCTCCTTAATGTTTAACACTATTAAATTATAACATGAAAATAAAAAAAGTCAGCACTTTTTTTATTTTTTTTACTTATTATTAACAAGTTTTTAGCGACTACCTCCGCCGCCGCCACCGAAGGAACCCCCTCCTCCACCACCTGATGAGAATCCTCCGCCACCAGATGAATAAGATTGTGCTCTACTTCTTGCAGTAGAAGCAGCAGAAACTGATCTAGTTGAAATAATATTTAAAAATATAATAGTATCAAAATCAACTGTATCTAAATTTTCAATATATTCAGGATATAAATTTTTAAATTGTTTGGCCACTTTATCGGCTATACCAAATATATAAGCAAACATTAAATATTCATCCCATAGTTTAACTTCGATAGCCTCTTTAGTATTAATAGATGAAAATTCTTCTAAAAACAATTTTAGACCATATAATTTTTTAGAATCCTCATACAAAATATCATCCATAACATTTTTATACTTACATTCTTTGCGATTTGTTCTTTTATAAATATGTCCTTGTTCTTTTAATTCTTTTATTTTATTATTTTTAATTTTATCAAACAAATTTAAATACTTACTATAATTCTTTTTAGCCCATTTTTCTAATTCTTTTGTTTCTAAAATACCATCACCACTTGCTTTATACATCATGTCATATAAATCCTGTTCTTCTTTAATATCTAATTTAACATCTTTATTAAGAACAATTTTAGTTGATTTTTCTTTTAATATTTGTACTTTTCCCTCTTTAATCCATTTAAGTAAAATAGCCCCTAAAATACTAGCCGATGATTTAGACCACTTATTTAAACTAGCAAGTGCATTAGCGTAGTATATATCTTTATTGCAAGGAATGTCTCTAAAAAATTCCGTATTCTTTTTTGTTATTTTTTTATTATCTTTATAACCATACGAAGTACCCCGAGCTACAAAAAAGACAATAATAAATGGAAGAAAAAAAATTAAAATATTAAAAATAGTAATTATAAAATTCATTACATTAGAAAGAATATTAGAATAGTTATAATCGAAACTGCCTTGTTCAGCTTTATTATATACATCATGAAATGTATCATATTTAGTAGTATTTGAAGTATTAAAAGTATTTAATGGAAATTTAGCTAGTAAAACTACATAATTTCCATCCATATCGGATTCATTTGACATATATATTTTACCATCGTAAACATAAGCATAACCTTTATAACCATAACCCCAAACATCTAAAGTATCAGGAAAATCATAATAACTTGAGATTTCTATAGTAAAATTATCAAAATTAACATCAGATAATTTATCAATGAAATTGTAATAAATCACTTGTGAATCATTAGTATTAAAGACAAAATTGCTTAATTCATATTCTAATTTAAAGGTATGATTTTTATAATCGTATTTACCAAAACATAGTTCTAAGCCATCATTAGTATAATTAATTCCATAATAGCCCTTTTTTTGAGATAAAGATTCATCAACATCCCATTCTTTATATGTTAATAAACTACCATCCATATACACTTTAAAATTAGTTAGTTCCATATTACCTAGATTATTTAAAACTTTATACCATTCCGTTCCATCAGAACCTTTAACATTCCATACCTCTTCTATATCAGCATTTCCATCTTCGTCTAAATAAACTTTTATATCGATGTCATAAATATTGTTTTTTGCAGATACAAAACTTATACTAAATAAAAAAGTTATAATTAAAAATAATATTTTTTTCATTAATTTAATCCTCTCACTTTCTTATATATTTTTTGAAAATCTACGGAATATGGTAATAAAACCTTTTCTAAATAACATTTACCACATAATGGATCATAACTATCATCAGCGCCAATTTCAACCTGTTTACCTTCAAAAACATATTCACCATTTACTTTTCTAGCATTAAATCTTGCTTTTTTGCCACAACTACAAATTGAAACCATTTCTTCAACTGTATCGGCAAATCTAAATAATGCTTCACTACCTTGAAATAAATTGCTTTGAAAGTCTCCTTTTAAACCAAAACAAATAATAGGTATATCTAATTTTTTAGCAATAACAAACAATTCACAAACTTGCTTTTCAGTTAAAAATTGAGCTTCATCGACAATTAAGCAAGTTATTTCGCCATATTTTTTTATATAATCGAATAAACTTTCTTCTGGTTTTAGAAGAATATCTACTTCTCTTTCTAGACCAATTCTTGATACAACTGACTTGGCTCCTTTAGTATCAATAGAAGGTTTCATAACTAAAGCCTTCATTCCTTTAGAATTATATTTATATGCTGTTGTAATAACATCTATTGTTTTACCTGCACTCATTGCACTATAATTGAAATATAATTTTGCCATAATTACCTCCTAGCTCGTGGATGAGCCTCTAAATAAACATGTCTTAAATGTTCATTAGAAACATGAGTATATATACCCGTCGTTGCTATATTTTCATGGCCTAACAATTCTTGAACAATTTTTAAATCCGCACCTTCATTTAATAAATGAGTTGCAAAAGTATGTCTTAAAGTATGTGGTGAAATATTTAATTTTAAACTACTTTTTTTAACTATATCATCAATAATCATTCTAATTGCACGATCTGTTATTTTATTACCAAATTTATTAAGTAATAAATACTCACTATTCTTATTTAATAATGATCGACTATTATTAATATAATCATTTAATAAATTTTGACAGATTTTACCATACAAAACATATCGTTCTTTGTTTCCTTTTCCCAAAATTAGGATTCGATTATTACTAAAATCAATATCATTTAATTTTATATTAATCAACTCGCTAACACGCACCCCACACGAATATAACAATTCCAAAATCAAACGATTTCTTAAACCTAAAGGTGAAGAACAATCAGGAATATCAAACAAAACCTCTAAATCTTTATAATTAATATAATTTGGTAATTTTTTTTCTATTTTAGGATTAGTAACTAAAAGGCAAGGATTTTCTTTTATAATATCCATTTTAGTTAAATATCTAAAGAAACTTTTTAAACTACTAATATGTCTAGAAATAGTTTTAGCAGTATAGTTATGATTATGAAGAAATTGTAAGTAACTACGAATAAAACTATAATCAACTTTATCTACATCACAATCTTTAGCATACACGCAAAAAAGATTAAGATCTTTTTTATAGCTGTTAATTGTATTTTGTGAATAATTTTTATCTTGTAAGTAATTAATGAAAAGAATTATACTTTTCTTCATCAACATCACCTAAACCATCAAGCCAAAAATTTATACTTTCAATATCCTTAAAATTATCAAGATCAGGCATTTCATCGATAGGAACACGAACACCGTCGATAGTAATATAGCCATCATCTGGTACATTTGGTATTATTCTTCCATCATAAATTTCTGCATCTTTCAATGCTTTTTTTTCATTTTTTTCTGCTAAATAATCACTGTAAATTTTTTCTATGGTTTTTAAATTAGGCCTTTTTTTTCGTTCTTCTAAATATGCCTTACTAATTAATCTTAAAATTTCATAATAAGTGCTATGCTTGCGAATCTCTCGACCTATTAATTCAACTCTACTTTTTTTACTATAATCAACTATTTTAATTTCACGGCTTAGAAAAGGAGAAATCAAGCTCTTAACTCCATTATAATTATAATTTATCTTACTCCACTCGAGAAATCGTTGCATAGTACGGCAATCTTTAATCATTTCTTTAAATGCTACGATATGTTTTTTATATAATACAGAATGATAACGATAAGAATATGCCCTATCACTATCATACATTTCTAAAATGACAATTCGCCCTTTGTAATTCTTGCCAGTACGATTTTGAATAGATTGCAAATAACCAGCATTTTCTTGCAAATAAGGATCAATTTTGTTTTTAAAATATTCTCTTATTTGATTGGAATTTTCAAACTTTTTAGTTGTAAATTCATCAATATCTCGTGCTTCACCTACATATAAAACAAGACTTTTTCTACCCTCATCGTCAAGAACTAAACTAAGCATTCTTTTCATATATTCACTCCTTAAATTCACTTAAATTATACCTCATTTTTTTTGTTTATGCAACGAATATTCACCAACATTTTATAAAGTTCTACCACTGCTAAAGGCACTAAAGAAAGAGCAATAATTACTAACCACTCCTTTTTATTAGGCATTTGTAATGATAAAAATTGTGCAACTGGTGAAATGAATACTACTAATAATAATATAATTAATGATAAGGCCATTGCTCCATATAAATACCAATTTCGAGCATGCTTTTTTGAGAAGAAAGAAATTTTTGATGAGTGTTGATTTAGCGAATGGATAATTTGAGATAATGATAAAGTAATAAAAGCCATCGTCATTCCAATTTCTTGTGTGTTTTGATATCCAACATAATATGCTATTAAAGTGATAACAGATATTATAATACCATGAAAAATGACCCGTGCAATTAAACCTTTTTCAAATAATGTTCCAGCTTGAATTGGTTTTTTATCCATAATATCGTCACTTGCCGGATCAACTCCTAAAGCCAAAGCGGGAATTGTATCAGTAACTAAATTAACGATTAAAATATGAACCGCTAAAATAGGTGTGCCAAGGTTAAACAATACGGCTAAAAAAATAGTTAAGACTTCAGATATGTTACCTGCCAGCAAATATTGAATAACTTTTTGAATGTTTGAATAGATCCTTCGCCCTTCTTTAATGGCATATTCGATTGTTGTAAAATTATCGTCTAATAAAATCATATCAGCTGATTCACGAGCAACATCAGTCCCTGTTTTTCCCATGGCAACGCCAATATCAGCAGCCTTTAAAGCCGGTGCATCATTAACACCATCACCTGTCATGGCGACAATATTTTGTTGCCTTTTTAATGAATTGACAATTCGTAATTTATCATTAGGGTTTATACGTGCAAAAACAGAAGTTTTGGAAACTATTTTATCTAATTGTTCATCAGACATATTAACTAAATCGCTTCCAGTGACTGCTAAATCCCCTTTTTGAAATATATTTAGTTTTTTCGTAATGGCTATAGCCGTTTCAATATGATCACCAGTAATCATGACAACTCGAATTCCAGCCCTATGACAAGTTGCTATCGCTTTTTTTACCTCGTCACGTGGTGGATCAATCATACTTAAAATACCAATAAAAGTTAAATTTTCTTCGATATTCTCTTTATTAGGAATTTTTTTAATATTCTTTTTAGCAAAAGCTAAAACACGTAATGCTTGTTGTGAAGACATACGACATAATTCATTGATTCTAACAATATCTTCGCCGGTTAAATCTTTTTCTTCTCCATTAACATCAATCTTATTACAAAGAGGTAAGATTGAATCGATTGCTCCTTTAGTATAGATAACATAATCTTTAAATTTATAAATTACTGTCATACGCTTACGATCAGAGTCAAATGGTAGTTCCAAAACACGTTGATAATCATTAACAACCATAAAATTTTGTTTTTTAGCAAAAGCAAGTAAAGCTACCTCTGTCGGATCACCAACTGCTTTATCACTTTTTAAAGCAGCATTGTTGCATAAAACTGCTGCTTGTAATAATTCTATATTATCGACTTTATCTTTGTCAGTTTTGATTTTACCATTAATAAAATCATCATATAAAGCAAACTGTTTAACTGTCATCTTATTTTGTGTTAAAGTTCCTGTTTTATCTGAGCAAATAACGGTAGTACTACCTAATGTTTCAACGGCTGGTAATTTTCTAATTAACGCGTTTTGTTTTGCCATTCTTTGAACACCTAAAGCCATAACAATCGTTGCAGTTGCTGGTAATCCTTCAGGTATAACGGAAATAGCCAAAGAAATTGCAATCATCAAAAGTGAAACAAAATTTTTATCATACAATAAACCGATTGCAACAATTATTAAACTAACGGAAATTCCCACTACACTTAAAAATTTACCTATCTTATTCAGTTTTCTTTTTAGTGGTGTATCTAAATCAGTAGTTTTTTCTAACATATGAGCTATTTTACCAACTTCGGTATTCATACCAGTAGCAACAACCACACCAATTGCCGTTCCATAGTTGACAATAGTAGATGAAAAAGCCATATTAACACGTTCTCCTAAAATTGTATCATCGGGTAATATAACTCGTTCATCTTTATATACCGGTATAGATTCACCTGTTAAAGTAGCCTCAGATATTTGTAATTGTGATGTTTTTAAAAGTCTTAAATCGGCAGGAATAATATCCCCAGCTTCCAGTAAAACAATATCCCCGACAACTAAATTTTGTGCACTGATAACGTCCTTTATTCCTTCTCTAATTACTTTTACATTGTGAGCACTAATATTTTTTAAAGCTTCAACAGCGTTTTCCGCTTTTCTTTCTTGAATTATACTAATTAAAGTATTAATAAAAATGATAATTAAAATTACTATTGCTTCTGCAGTTTCGTTTAAAAAAAATGAAATTAAAGCTGCTATAAATAAAATAATTATCATAACGTCCTTAAGCTGTGAAACAATCATCTTTAAAAGTGAATTTTTCTTCTTTTGTTCTAATTCATTATAACCATATCTATTTAATCTAATAGTAGCTTCATTGTTAGTAATACCATTAAAACTACTATTTAATTTCTTTAAAACTTCATCAATGCTATTTGTATAATATCTCATTGTCCCTCCCTTTTTAATATATCCTTAGCTGCTACTAATCCAGTTGCCGCTGCTGTAACAATATTACCCGATTTACCAGAACCATCACCGACAAAATAAATATCGAAATCATTTAATTTAAAATTATTGTCTGTATCAATTTCATTACTAAAAAATTTAATTTCTGGTCCATATAATAAAGTCTCATCATTGTTAACGCCAGGGATTATTTTGTCAAGTTTTTCTAATCCTTCGATGATATTTGTTATTATGCGGTGTGGTAAAACTAAAGCCAAATCACCAGCGACACAATCTTTTAAAGTTGGACTAATAAATCCTTTATTTATTTTATGCCATTCACTTCTTCGACCATTTCTCAAGTCTTTTAAAGTTTGAATTATTGGTTTACCATCCCCTAAAACATTAGCGATTTTGGCGATTGACTCTCCATAGGCTCTTGTATTGGTAACTGGTTGAGTAAGAGTTACTTTGCTAATAAAGGCAAAATTAGAATTATTTGATTTTATTTCTTTTAAAGCATGACCATTAACACATATATAATCGTTATATGTTTCTTTTGTTACAAAACCACCTGGATTAGTACAGAAAGTTCTGATTTCATCATTATAAGTATCGGTTTTTATAAATATTGTTGGATCATAAATAATATTAGTAATTTCTTCTAATATTTCTTTTCTAGTTTCTACACGAACACCAATTTCAATACTTTTTGAAGTATATGGAATATGGTAATGGTCAGCTAACTCTTGAACCCATTTAGCCCCTGTTCTACCAGGAGCAACAATGACGTATCTTGCTAACAATTCTCCATTTTTAGTAATGACTTTATGTTTGTTTTTATCTAATGATATTATATCTAGGACGGTCGTATTTTCTTTAACTTCTACACCTTTATTTACTAATTCATCTGTTATATTTTGAATATAAATTGGTAATTTATCGCTTCCTAAATGTTTTTGTTTAATAATCATCAAATTAGCACCAATGATTGCTACTTTTCTTTTTATTTCTAAAGCTTCATTTAAATTTGTTGGATAAGATTTACTGTCCATGCCAAAATGATTAAATATTTCTTCAGTTTCGTTAATTAGATTTTTAGCTGTTTCCTCATGCATATATCTCATCAAATCTGACTTTCCTATTTTTGGTGCAAAATTTAATTTTCCATCAGAAAAAGTACCTGCTCCACCAAAACCAGACAAAATATTGCAAGGTTGGCAATTAGTACAAGGTATATTTTTTTTATTCATTGGACACAATCTGTTCTTAGCAAATCGTCCTTGATCTAACAACAGAATTTTTAACTGTTTGTTTTTACTTAATTCATAAGCAGAAAACAAACCTGCCGGACCTGCTCCTATTATAATAACATCATACATATTATCACCCATTTAATTATATCATATTCTTTTAAAAATCTAAACGTTTTAAATTATAGAAAAAAAACATTAGAACAAATTCTAATGTTATAAAGTTTTATTGTTTTTTTTCAAAAAGCTAAAGATAATTGGACATTCAGTGCTTTTTTCATTTATAACTCTACTTTTAAGATCTTGAAAATTATTAATTCCCGACAATGAAAATCCTTGATTATTTAATTTTTGAACAAAATCACTAAAATTAATTACAAAGCCATTATATGCAGAATTGTACCCTTTTATATCCTGAACAGGTACATCGATAATTTTTTCAGCATATTTAACATCATATCCATATAAATGTAATACAACAAAATCATCCAATATTCTAGTGTCTTTTTTTAATCTATCACTTTTAACATCAATACTGCCATTATCTTCAACAAAAACACTAAATAGCATAATTAAATCTATTTCGTCATATGCTGCTTGTTTTTTGGCTAAATGCGTAATTAAAGCCTCAAAATTATTAGTTATTGCATTAACAGATTGATCAGCTTCTTTTTTTGCTCTTATATCTGCTAAACGGAAGCGCTTGTTTAAATACTCACCAATAACCCCGCCTGTCAAAGTCGAATGAAGACCAAAGGGTATATATTGTCTATTTTCTTTTTCTAGTTTTTCTCTTAATTGAATTAATTCTTCTTTATTCATAAAAGGTTCCCTCCCAAAAAATTATATCACATTCTTTTTGTTTTATCAATTTGAGGATTGGTATCTATTAATTGTTTGTTAAACTCTAAAAAGTCAGCCTTTATTTTATCTAATTCATATTTAGTAATTTCCTTTAGATTATTTTTCATTCGATATGAGATCACATAATCGATAAAATCTTTGATATATGAAAATTTTCCAAAGTTAACTTTTTTTGTTAGATTATGACTAATAGAATTACTTCTATAAAATGTTATTTTTTCCTTTAATGGATTGATGTCTTCATCTAGAACTAACACCAAGCCACGTTCAGCTAAACGATTAATACTTAATCCTAAATATTGATCGTCATACTGTGAATGACGGTCACTTTCTGCAACCACTATTTTAACTTGTTTACAAACATCAAATTCTTTTTTTTCAAAAAGAAAATATTCGATTTGTGAAGTATAATAACAAGCATCTTGATAAAAATAAGGTTTACCTTCAAACACACTGATAATGCTACTTAAAACCTCACCTATTGTCTGATCATCAAAAGTAGAATATTCTTCAATCTTTTTGCAATATTCATCGATTTTTTGATTACAAGAATCAATCTCATCATGAGCAGCTTTAATTTTTGGCAAATGTTTGTCCTTAATTTTTCTTGCAAAAAAAGTCAACTCATTTTCCATATCAGAAACTAATAATTTTTCATAATCTTCTTTCTTATTTTTTTCTTCTCTTAACATTTTCAATTCTTCATTATAACTCATTATAAAACCTCCTAAACATCGGTTTATTCTAACATAATATCAATTATTTTTTCAATATACTGTCAGAATACCTTATTTTTGTGTTTAATATTATATTTTTCATAATTTGCACCTGATAAATAATAATTTAATGCTTAAAATCACTACTTTCAGGCATATAACATAGTTACTCATTTATTTTCCTTAATTTTTTTCTAGTTATAGGTACTATATCATCTTCAAAGACTTTAATATTAAAGTCGAATGGAATTTTTGTTTTATTATCTAAATCAGAAATGTGTATTCCGAAAATCTTCATAATATCTACTAATGGCAAAGTGACGCTACAGTCTCCTTCTAATGGAATACATGTTGGTTTGACTCCATTTGTTAAACAATCTTTAACTAGAAATTGATTAATTTTCATGATTATGTTTAAACCATCATTATTCAAAAAAACTTTAGTTAAACTATTAATATTATAATAGGAACTTATAGTTGGTAATTCTAAATTATTATTAAATAACTGTAAATCATGAAGTTGTGATATATAAGGGCCAAAAATTTTTATAATCTTAATAATCGGTAAAACAATACAATGATTTTCATCTATTTCAACGTCTAAACTACTTCCTTTGATAATTTGTTCTCCTAAAGCAGATAATTCTATTCTAGCAAAACTATTTATGTTTAAATCAGTCATATTTTACTATTTTCCTCCTTAGTCGGCAAATTGCTTTTATATTACTATACAAAAATATTTTTGTCAAATTTTTCATTATTTTATAAATGTTTTCATTTATTTAAATCAATTTTATAATTTATTTAATTTTAGGCTCAATTTTTAATTTTTTTAGTTTTGGATTTGAATCTAATTCAATGTATTGACCATATGGATACATTTCCATCTTTAACTTAACTAAATTTAAATAGTCACGATATTCCTTTAATTCTTCTAAAGTTGCATTTTCTAACAATTCATCAAAGGTAGTTTTTTTATCATTATTTTTTTTGTGTATCATTATATGATTATGAACACTCAATGAATTTTCAAGTTTTTTTAATTCTTCTTTAATCTTAGTTTTTTGTTTCTCTTCATAGGGACGTATTCTATTGATAGTTTTATTAATTCTAATATGATTATATCTTTGTAACATAATGCAATAACAATTTATAGTAATCACTATACAACTAGTAATTGTTTGTAAAAAAGAAGTCATACCGCCAATGACTTTCATGAAATTTGGAAGACAAAATAACAATGCCGATACATGGAACATAGCGTTTAGCAACAAATACTTTTTAAACTCACGTAAATTTTGTATGTTATAACCTTTAATGTTATAATTTATGATTTTTATATTGTTTAAAAATTCTTTTCTTTC
>CALVKK010000031.1 GCA_944332645.1 uncultured Bacilli bacterium | reverse complement strand
TTAATAATAATTGGTTTAACTCTACAAAACTCACATATAAACTCTAATCTCTTTCTTAATGATTCTTCCATTCTAACCTCTTGTTTGATAACATTTACCATTTTAATCAATCCTTTCTTTGAAAGACTTTTTTCTAAACAAGAAAAAAATCAATCCTAATTTAGAATTGATTGTCTATTTATTCTCGCAACTTATAAAAAGTTCGAGCGGATTTCCCTATGGTGCCGAAAGACAGAATTGAACTGTCCGCTGATCCTTACCAAGGATCTGTTTTACCACTAAACTATATCGGCATGGATACATTATATCAAAAACAACTTTATCTGTAAACTATTAAAATATATTCTAAGTAAATAAATTTATTAAAAAAGATTAAAAAACAAGACCAAAAGCAAGGCCAAGAAAAATAAAAAACCTTATTTTATAAGGTTTAATGAACAAATGGCGTCCCCGATTGGATTTGAACCAACGACACCGGCCTTAGGAGGGCCGTGCTCTATCCAGCTGAGCTACGAGGACACACTATAATTATAAACAATTTAATTCATTTATGCAAGAAAAAAGATAGTAAAACTATCTACTTTATGAAATTAAATAATAATAGGATAGCTAAATTTGAAACATAGCGTAATTTATAACTAAATTTATAACCAAACTCTGTTAATGCTACTTGTTTATCACAAAAACTAACTAACCAACTTTCCTTATACTTAGGCAAATTAACATTAAGTGGGAACATATGACTTTTAATTATATCAGCTTCTTTAGGACTAATATTAAAAGTATTTAAAGCATTAACTTCAGCTTTTAATGGATGACTAAAAGTTGAAATAAATTTATCTTTTATACTAAAATTAGTCTCATTAAAAAAATCATGTAATAAACCACCAGTGGCTGCTGATTTATAATCAAGATTATGTTTTTTAGCATATTTATATGCCTTATACGAAACTTTCAAAGAATGATCGTATCTATTAATACCATGATGTTCACAATTTTTTAATTTCAAAAATTCTTTATTATACAAAATATTATTAACAATATCTAAGTATTCTTTTTCAAGATTGTCAATATTCATTGCTTTATTTCACCTCGAACTATAACATTATATCACAATAATAAGAAAAATATAATAGTTTTAGTTTATTTTTTATAAAATTTCTATATTTTTATTTTTAGGTTGAATCTGAATGTAAGTACTACCATCATTAACAGTAATTTCTTGCCCATCCAAAAATCTATAAATTGTCTGATCAGAAGCCGAAGTTTTTTCCCAAGTGATTGGAACTGCATAACCATTGGAAATATAATATCCTTCTCCCTTACCGATATTATTTAATTCCTGTCTACCATAAGTATCAATACTATAATTAGAAACTTGATATGTAATAATATTTTTAGCTGTAAAAGTCTCGCCAGTTACATAATCTTTTCGTTCTATATCATTACTATATTTCTTATATAATTTACTACTACTATCATAAACAAAGGTATTAGTTTGATAACTTGAATACTCAATCTTTACTTCATCAGCTTTAATCGCACCATTAACTGTTGAAAGATCAATTTCATCAACACTATAATTTAATAAATTATCTTTATCAGTAGTTGTTCGATAACCTTTGTTTTCAATGGTTTCATTTAGGCTAGAAATACTAGTATAAACCGTATGTTCAGTCGGAACATTTAAAGTCGTATCGCGCCAAAAAGGACTACCATCAACCATCCCATTAACATTATTAATACCAAGACTATATATGTCTTCTTCAGCTTGGGGACTCCAGCCATAATGAACATATATAGCATCATTTTCTAATGCATAATCTAAAAAATAATGTCTTGAACTTCTGACAGTTCCAACTCTTGCAGTATCAGCATCTTTAAATACAGCAAGCATTCTTGTAATACCACCCTCTACAACCATCTCGTATACCAAATAAGCATCATTTAAGCCCGTTTGCAATGGTTGAGCTGTTTGATGATTATTGACCATGATTGCTATCGGTCTAGTGTCAGAATCTAAATCAATGACTTGTAATTCTTTTTCTTTAATAGGAGACTCTTCTTGGTTATTAGATGACAATGCTTGTTCATCTTCCTTAAAAAAGACAAAGTATACTACTGTTCCTGCGACTAAAATCAAGAGCAAAAATGCTATAAAAATATTTCCCCATTTTAACTTCATAATCATACTCCTTTAATTTA
The DNA here is from genome assembly GCA_944332645.1 of uncultured Bacilli bacterium. Lineage (GTDB taxonomy): Bacteria > Bacillota_I > Bacilli_A > RF39 > UBA660 > Faecisoma. Next base: position 9,558 of record CALVKK010000031.1, on the reverse strand, counting down.
AAAAATGGTGCTGGAAATAGGATTCGAACCTACGACCTACGCGTTACGAATGCGTTGCTCTACCAACTAAGCTATTCCAGCAACTGATATAATTATATCATATTATTATTAAAGTACAAATATGTTTTTAAATAAAAAAACATATATTGCTATATAAAATGTAACCTATAAAGTGGACTCTTAAAAAAAAGAGAGACCTGCTTTATAGGTTACATTTTAATAGTATGGTGACTTTTGCATTATTTAGTCTTAAAAGAACCACACAATTCTTAAACTTTTTATGTTACGTTTTCGATAATTAGTTATATTTTTTCATGGTGCACAGAAAGGGATTTGAACCCTCACGAGAACATCTCACAGGCACCTCAAACCTGCGTGTCTACCATTCCACCACCTGTGCAAGTAAAACTAGTTAATTCCTAGTTTCCTTTTAAGGCTTTAAACATTTTCTTCCACAAACCATTAGAAGAATAGTTTAAAATTCCCACCTTATATATTTTTAACCCATACTTAATAAGGATAAAGATAGTTAATCCCATCAATCCAATCGATATCAAAACATCTAAAACACTAAACTCACCCATAACTAACAAAGAAGGACTCAGTATCGCTGATATAAAAGGAACATAACCTAAAATATTGATTATCACAGATCCTTTAAAAGCTCCTGCCATCATTGCCAAATAATATCCAAGTAAAACAATTAAAATAATTGGTGTTTGCACTTGCTGAAAATCTTCAGTATTAGTTGTAACACTAGCTAAAATACCAGCAACTAAAGAATATCCTATAAAGGTTAAAATCATTAAAACCAAAACTAATGGAATAATGTACTTTAACGAATCAATAAAACTTGGTGTAAAAAGACTTCCTAGTATATCAGTTAACTGACCCGTCAAATCACTCAAACCAGTAGTATCACTAAATAAACTGCGTGAAACAAATCCTAAAAAAGCATATAAAATTAATAAACCACCTTGAATTAAAATAAAAAGGTTACCAGCAATACATTTACTAAAGAAATGTACACTAGGTGAGACATTAGAAATGATAATTTCCATCCCACGGGTAGTTTTTTCATCGTTAATTTCAGCACCAATCATTTGAACTAAAAAAATAACTAAAATAAAGAATGGTAAAATAAAGACAGGAAATACTGTTGACATAATCATATCCATATTCTCATCAGCAGAATCTTTACTATCATCTAAAATAGTTCGTTGAATAGCAACACCTGTATTGATAATAGTCATCTCTTCTTCGCTGATTTCAAATTTATCCATTGCTAAATAAACTTTAACGGCATTAGCAGCACTATTGATAGTTGACATATCTAAAGTGTCAACAAAATTATTGCTAATCATCTCAACTGACACTATGTTTTGATCATCAAAATCAAAAACTAGAGCAATCGCATTTTTTTCATTGTCATCGTTTTTAATAGTTTCAATTATTTCTTCCTTACTTTGATCATATTTGATTATCTCATACTTGTTCTCATTATCATCAGTCAAACTGAAACTAGTATTAGCTGAATTTTTGAATATTTCAAAAGAAGTATTGGTATTATCAATGACATAAATTTTCGTTTTTTCGTCAAAATCACCACCAAAAAAATTTATAATATGATCGATGTTGACTAACCCAACAATAACTAAAGCAATCAAAATATTTGCAACCGCAAACCATTTTGTTTTGATTTTTCTTTTTAAACTTACACCCACTAAAAATTTCAATTTATTTTTCATATGATTCACCTACTTTAGCGACAAATATTTCATTTAAACTTGGCTCCTCAACTAAAAACTTAGTCACATTAGAACACTTGGTAATGTGCCTAAATACATCATCTACAATATCTTGACTTTCAATCTTAACTTCAAATTCATCAGCTTTATTAATAACCGAAATAACTCCTTTTATCTTACTAATCTTATCAGGGTCAATGTCTCCTTTAATTAAAATGTTTTTCTTGCGATATTTTTCTTTTATTTTTTTTAGTTCCCCTTCTAATACTGATTTACCCTTCATCAAAACAACTAATTTTTTACAAAATAGTTCAACATGTTCCATTCGATGAGAAGAAAATATGATCATACTTCCTTTTTTAGACATTTCGACAATTTGTTTTTTGAACAATTCAACATTAAAAGGGTCCAGACCGCTAAACGGTTCATCAAGAATCAATAACTTAGGATCGTTAATAATTGCTGTAATAAACTGCACTTTCTGTTGATTACCTTTTGACAATTCTTTTATTTTTTTGTCAAAATAGTCCGAAATTTCAAACTTTTCTAACAACTCTTTAGTTTTTTTAATGATGTCTTCTTCTTTCATTCCTTTTAAAGTTCCATAATACAGACATTGTTCCTTAACTGTTAATTTAGTCAATAGACTTCTTTCTTCGGTCAAAAATCCTATTTCATCTGTTACATCATAATCGATCTTTTTACCGTTTAATGTAATATTACCTTCAGTGATGTCAAGTAACCCCATAATCATTCTAAAGGTCGTCGTTTTACCTGCACCATTTACTCCTAATAAGCCAAATATCTCACCAGGTTTCACTTCAAACGATAAATTGTCGACAGCTTTAAAATCACCATAATATTTTGTGACTCTATCTACTTTTAACATTTATAACCACCTCGAATTTTTGATATTTTTTAAAGCATTTATTTCATATTCTTGATAAACTTTAACCAGTTTTCTAATAACCTTATCATAGTTATCATATATTTCATTGTTATTACTAATGTCAAAATAATTTTGTACATATTTATAAAAGTCTTCTTTATCGGTATATAAACCCATTATACCATCGATTTTTAATTTGCTCTTTTCACTTTTAATATTAAAGACATATTCTTGATAATATTCGATTAGCAATTTAGAAACAATATCATTTTCTAAATATAAAAAATTTACTATTTTATCATAATTAGGACAATCTGTAATTTTAACTAAATTCATTTTATAATAAACCTTACTATGTCGTTATAAGTAATTGCAATCATCAAAATCATCAAAAGAACTAAGCCAACAGCATGAATTGTATTTTCGATTTTTGGATTAACTGGTTTTCGTCTAATTTTTTCAATGATTAAAAATAAAATCCTTCCTCCATCGAAAGCTGGTATTGGTAGTAAATTTATAAATCCAACATTAATACTTAAATAACCAATAAGGTAAATAACATTTAAAAAACCTGCCTGAGCTGTCTGACCAACTATGGTGTATATACCAACTGGACCAGACAAATTAGATAAACTCAATTTACCAGTAAACAAATATGCAATCGTAATAAACATAGTTTCAATCAAACTAGAAAATTTTGTAAAAGCATATTCTAAGGCACTGAAAAATCCTTTTTCAATACTACCATTTAAGGCAAAACCATATTGATAGGTTCCAGGATTTTCTTTACTTTCTATTGGATTAATAGTCAACGTCACTTCAGTATCGTCCCTTAAAACTGTAAGTTCTAAAGGATTACCATAATTAATTTGATACTCGATCATCAAACGATCAATCGTCTTTATTTTAGTTCCATTTAATTTAACTATTAAATCTCCTTCTTTTAGACCAGCAATATAACTAGCAGAATCAGTATCGACTATTTCGACAAGAGGTTTATTATTAGGATTACCATTAAAAAGGCCAATTATAAACAAAATAATAATTGCAAAAATAAAATTGAACATTACTCCAGCTACAATGGTTAAAAATTTTTGTAGCCATGTCTTTGATTGCATCCTTTTTTCTGGTGGAACATTTTCGTCAACTTCAACTGATTCTCCTGCCATCGAACAAAAACCACCGATTGGAAATAATCTAATACCATATTCAGTCTCATCGTTTTTTCTTTTAAATTTAAAAATCCTAGGTCCCATTCCAATGCAAAATTCATAAACATAAATGCCAGCTCTTTTTGCAAAGATAAAGTGACCTAATTCATGTACAAAAATAGTAATACTAAGTACTAATACGAAATAAATAAATGTCATATAATCATCCCCATTATAAGAAATTAATAAAATAAATAAAAGCTAAAGTGACAAATATGATACTATCAAATCGATCTAAAATTCCCCCATGGCCAGGCATTAAATTAGAAAAATCTTTAATACCATACTGTCTTTTTATTTGTGAAAAAAATAAATCCCCTAATTGCCCAACTATAGATAAAAATAAAGTGATAAAAATAAGTAAAAGTATGTTAATATCTTGATTGATAACAATTAAATAAAATAAAACAGATATTAAAGTACCAAAAAATGCTCCTCCAAGACAACCTTCCCAAGATTTATTAGGTGAAATCTCATTTATTTTATGCCTACCGAACAAAGTACCAATCGAATGAGCAAAAGTATCCGTCATAATAGTTATTAGGAATATATATATAAAATAAAGAAGACTCATATTGCGAATAACTATTAATGTGGAAAAGGAAGTACTTAAAAATAAAGTGATACCGATTAAACAAAAGAATTTTTCAACTTTAAAATTACTTTTATGTTTTAATAGAAACAACACTCCGTAAATCAAAAACACGATCCCTAAAACATTTCGATCTAAAATTTTACTAAGATCATTTTGAACAATACTAGAGCCAACTAAAAACAAGAAATTGACATAACTAATCATCCTTATTAAATAATCATCCTTTTCAATTAAATCTAATATCTCTTTAATTGCTATCAAACCTAAAACTAAAGCTAATAGATAAAATGGTATGCCACCAAAATATACTAATGGTACAGCGATAATAAGAGCTACTATTGCGCTAATTAATCTTTTTTTCATAATTGATTCCTCCAAATCTACGATCGCGATTATTATAACTTTCTAAAGCTTTATCAAATTCAATATTATTAAAATCAGGAAACAAGACATCAGTAAAATAAAGTTCTGCATAATTTAATTGCCATAACATAAAATTACTAAGTCTTAACTCACCACCTGTTCTGATCAATAAATCTAAATTAGGTAGTTCATGATACAAGTATTTAGAAAACAAATCATCATCTAATTCATTTACATTTATTTTACCAATATTACTATCGAATGCAATTTGTTTACAAGCATCGATGATTTCAGCATGAGAACCGTAATTTATGCAAAAATTTAAAATTCCATTTTGATTATTTTTTGTTTTATCCGTGACATCATCAATAATATCTAAAATCTCTTGCTTTAAAGGTTCGCGTCTCCCTGAAAAAATAATTTTAATTCCTTTTTTGTTATATATCTTAAAATCATTCTTAAACTTTTTAACAAACAAGTTCATTAAATAATTAACTTCTTCATCACTTCTTTTAAAATTTTCAGTCGAAAAAATATATAAACTAAGGATTTTTACACCATTTTCAAATATATATTGACATAAACTGTCTAGATTTTTTGAGCCTGCTAAATGACCATCACTACGACTTTTACCTCGTTTAGTCGCCCATCTACCATTTCCGTCGACAATAATTCCGACATGATTAGGCACTATCATTTTATCACCCTATTTAATATTATAATATAAATAGTTGTTTAATACAAGAAAAAAGAAGATTAAATCTTCTAAAATGAATCAATATTAATTTTAACTTTTTTTAATCCATTAGCGTAAGCTGAAGCTTGGACAATAGTTCTAATAGAATTAGCAATAATTCCATTTTTCCCTATAACACTACCAATAACGCTATCATTAACTAAAACTTGAATTGTAATATATTCTTCATCATCGTCAAATTGTTTTACTGAAACCATATCAGGATCAGATACTACACTTTTAACTAAAAACTCGGTTAATCCAACTAAATTCATTATTTACTACCTTTTTTTATTTTTGTTTCATGGAATTTTTGCATAATTCCTTGTTGTTTAAATAAACTTCTAACCGTATCAGTAGGAATTGCTCCCTTTTGTAACCAAGAATTAGCTAAATCTTCATCTATTTTTAATTCAGCAGGTTGTTTTGTTGGATCATAATATCCTATACTCTCAATAAATTTTCCGTCTCTTGGACTTCTAGAATCTGCGGCTACAATTCGATAGAATGGACTTTTCTTAGCTCCCATTCTTTTTAATCTTAATTTAACTGCCATATTTAATCACTCCTTTTCCTAAATAATTTTAGCACAACAAATAAAAAGTGTCAACTATTTTTGGTTGACACTTTATTGTATGTAATTCTCATCAACTTTATTAATTTCTTCTAGATCTTTTTCTGTGACCTCGTCATCTATTTCATCCCATGGTTCTTCATCCTCTTCGATAGCGATTTTTACCTTGGTTTCACCAACGATTTCAACACCTAATTCTTTTTCAATATCAAAGGAAATCTCTTTATTATCTAAAATATTAACACCTAAACAAGTTGGTTGACTTAACGTACGAACGATTATATCAGTATCACCACTTAAATCGGCATTTTCTTTTAATTTAACATTAAACAAATCATTATATTCAATTTTTTGATTAACTACAGTTGTTTTTGAATCATTATCATATGAATACCAAATATTTACATCAAAAGATCCGTCGACACCAATTTTATCACCTGATTTGTAACCTTTGAACTTATGGTTAATTACCCAACATCCTAAAACCGTTGTTGGCTGATCATTAGTAGCTATTTTGTAATTATTTTTAAAATATTTTTTCCCTTTCCCAATAACAGCTTTAGTGACTATTTCTTTATATAAAGCCATATTATCACCTCTCAATTTAATATATGCAAGTACTGGTCTTTTGTACATAAAAATTTTTGACTGCAATTAAAAAGACTATTGATACATCAATAGTCCATTTTCTTGATAATAAATATCAGTTAAAATTTCAGTATATTCTTCTTCAGTAACAGCATTTTCCTTGATATTTACTGGAATTTCAACTATAGTATTGTTTAAATTTGAAAATTCAACAGTTATCGAAAACTCAACAATATCTTCTAAATTTATACCAGAAGATTGAATGCTTTCTAATTCTTCTTTACTAAGATTTTCCATTAAGCTTTTTATTAATTCATTAAAATCTGCACTAATTCTTGTTGGATTTAGATTAGTTTTATCATAATAAACATCAACTTTAAATTCCATACCAGAAGACGTATATTCAAAATCAAAATCTTCAGATAACTTACTTAACAATTCATCATTTACAATCAACTGATAATGTTTAATATTGTTTTCCTCACCAATATAAACGATATGTTCTACAGTAACATATTTATTTATATATTTTTCAATTTCTTCTTCAGTTAAATCTGTTGATAATAAATTATCAGGAATTGAAGTACTATTTTCTTCCGAAACTTCGGTTTTAATCCAATATAATGTATCATTAGTAATACCTAGCATAGTATCAATTATATTGGAACTCATATATATATATGGTGTTTCTTCTTCATCAATCATATATAATTCAATTTCTCCTAAAAAGGCATTTTCTTTCATCAATAAATGTATTCCACCATCTTCAGCTATATCCATTTTAATAGGTAAATCCATTTCAACTAATAAGCCTTTTGAATTCATTTTAAAACGAACATTCATTTCAACAGTTCCACTGGTAATTTTAATATCATTTCTAACAAAATTTTTAAAATCTTCGATTGGATCAGTTGATTGTTCAGCAATTTGTTTCTGACCACATCCAACCAACAATAAGCCTAATAATACTGTTAAACTTAATAACAATCTTTTCATATTTCACACTCCTAATTATATAATAACAAAAATAACATGTGATAGCAAGCAAAATTTCACATTTTTTTCACAATTATCATACTTAGTTATTTTACAATTTCTCCATCTAAGCTCCACGTTTTAACATCTGTTATTTTAACATTAACAATTTTACCTAAATTACAATCTGGTGATTTAACATTTACTAATTTCATTGTATCAGTATATCCATTAAGACAATCCTTTTTCTTAGAACTGTAATCTTCCAATAAAACTGAGACAGTTTTGTTCATGTAACGTTCATTATTTTCTTTTGAATATTTATTAATTAAATTATTTAATTCTCTTAATCTAGCTTCTTTCACATCTAAAGGAATATTATCTTCCATCTTACTAGCTGGTGTACCAACACGAGGGGAAAAAATAAAAGTAAAAGCTGAATCAAACTGACATTTTTTAACAACATCTAAGGTTTCATTAAAATCTTCTTCTGTCTCATTTGGAAATCCAACAATAATATCTGTCGTAATAGAAACATGAGGAATTTTAGCTTTCAATTTATTAAATAAAGTTAAATATTCCTCTTTTGTATAACGTCTACCCATTAGTTTTAATATTTTGTTGGAACCTGATTGTATTGGTAAATGTATGTATGGCATGATATTTTGATATTTACTGATCACATCAATCATTTTATCGCTAAAATCCCATGGATGGCTAGTTATAAATCTAATTCTTTCAATATTAGTCTTAGCAACATCTTCTAGTAAGTTAGCCAATGTATAATCAATATTCAAATCCTTGCCATAAGCATTGACATTTTGACCTAATAAAGTTACTTCTTTATAACCATTTTTAACTAAATTCTTAACCTCTTCGATAATGTGGAAAGGCAAACGACTTCTTTGCTTTCCCCTAGTATATGGGACAATACAATAGGTACAAAATTTATCACAACCATACATAATATTAACCCATGCTTTATATTTGTTATCTCTTTTCACAGGAATGTTTTCAATAACCTGCCCTTCACACGAAATAACTTCAATTTGCTGTTTATTTTGAACATATACTTTTTCAATTATATTAGGTAAATTATAAAAATTATGGGTACCAAACACAAAATCAAGCCACTTATACCTTCTTAAAATTGTGTCGACAATTATTTCTTCTTGGGCCATACATCCCCCTAACCCGACAACAACTGATTTGGTCGCTTTTGTATGCTTAATTCTTCCTAGCAAACCAAAAACCTTGTCATGAGCATTTTCCCTTATTGCACATGTATTTAAAATAACTAAATCAGCTTCTTCAATATGATTAACCCTAATAAAATTCATTTCCTCTAAAATAGCACTAATATTTTCTGAATCATGTTCATTCATTTGGCAACCATAAGTTTTGACAAAATATTTTTTACCTATACCAAGATTTTTTTGTTTTTCATTTACTTGATATAAATTTTCTTGAATCAAGACTTTATCTTTAGTTCTTTTTCGAGCTTCATTTAAACATGGAACTTGCATATAATCACTTCCTAGTAATAAATAATATCATATTTATAAACTGTTTTCAATAATTTAGTATTTCTTTAATGTATAAAATTATTTTATATTAGAAAAAAACAGTTTAATAAATTTAAACTGTTTTTTTCTAATGTATATGGATTTTGAGCTATACCATAACCACTAGTAAAAGTCAAACCAGTTTTTAAATATATAACTGGACACACGAAGTACGCTGTTGATAAATCTATATCATTCTCTGATGCGTAATTTGAGCCTATTGGATAATCACCTTTATAAATTATACTATATTTTAATTAAAAAGAACATATCTAATTGATATGTTCTAGTTTATTACATATGGATCACTACTT
>CALVKK010000030.1 GCA_944332645.1 uncultured Bacilli bacterium | reverse complement strand
AATATTATTAAACATTTCACTACTCCTTATTTACAAAATTTACACAAACACATAAACAATAAATTATATGAATTATTTTTTATAAGCAGAAAATGCATTTTACTATTAATATATTTGGAGTGAATGGTTAAGTTATTTCAAACTTTATCTCGCTTTTGAGAAATTAATAGTTTAATATCAATTTCTATATTAACTTTACTATAATATTATAAATTTAACAATACTTTTAATTATTTTTTTAAGAGTTTATTTGATGATAAATTTCTTAATAATTCATATAAATCTATATTAAGGCACTTTTCAACAAATTGGCTATCATCTTGAATAATATTATTATTTATAAAATAATCAGAAATAATATTTGCTAATGGATATTGTAATAAATAATTCACAACATTAGAAGAAACATCGTATTTCATTATAGATTTAATTTTTTTGATATCAATATCACTTTCTTCGATTGTTCCTTTTTTTCTAAATAAATTTTCGTAGTATAGTTCATTTTCAATTGCCTCTAACATTTTGTTTTCAAAATACATTCTATTATTTTTTCTGGTAGAAATTAAGCCTTTATATTTTTCGTTTTCTAGCCATTTTTCTAATTCTTTTTCAATATAAAATGCAAATGCTTCAGATAAGAAATAATACTCATTTGGAACAATTGGAGGATTACTATTTTTATCAATAAAATGTGCTAACTCGTGAACTATATTGAAAAGATCTCCATCATTTTCGTATAATCTAATATAAGCAGTATTATTATTTGTGTCGGTAAAAGATTTACCTTTATCTTGGCGAAAAACAATTTTTTTATTTTCAATATTATCTATAATAATATCATAGTAATCCATATTATATTCTTTATAAAATTCAAGAGCCATTTCTAAAGGATTTTCTATTTCATTAAAATAACTTTGTTTTTCATATATAGAATCAAAAAGTTTTATTAGTTGGTAAATAATATCTATTTTTAGAAATTTACCATATGTTGATTCCAATTTTATTTGTTCTATAAATTTTTTGATTTCTTGTTCTTCCATATACACTTTCTCCATATATTCATAAAAAACTTATTATTATTTTTAAAGTTATTTTGAAATTGTTTTTTTATCATCACTTGATTTATAATTAGACAACGTTTCATTAATAACGTTCGCAACAAATTCTTCATTTAATGCATTAAATTCTCTTTTATTCATTTTTACATTTGGTATCTTTGTTAATATAGGATATATATTTTCAATCCTATCTATTTTTTATTAAAATCTCTAATTTTCTTTTTAGCATAACTTGTATGTGCTTTTTCTTCCCAATCATCACGCGGACCAAATGATAAATCATCAGTAACTATTCTAACTCTATCTTTATTTTGTAATACATAATCTACTGGTACATATTCATCATTTACAAATACTCCAACCATTGTGTTTCCTATATCTGTATGAATTTTATAGGCAAAATCTATTGCTGTCGCTCCTTTGGGAAGTTCTATAATATCTCCTTTAGTCGTATAAACATATACCCTATCTGCAAACAATTCACTTTTTACTTGATTTACAAATTGTTGATTATCTCCAAACATGGAATTTATTTCTGTTAACGATTTAAAAAACTGAAATCTTTGTTTTAGATTCTCTTGCATTACATCTCTTGCTTTTCCTTTTTGTTCATCCCAATAAGCCGTCAATCCAAAAGATGCTACTTTGTCCATATCGAATGTTCTTATTTGTGTTTGTACTAATCTATCGTCTGGTCCAAATACTGTTGTATGTAAACTTCTATACATATTTGTTTTTGGATTACATATATAATCTTTAAATTTATCATTTATTGGATGATATTCTTGATGAATCAAACCTAACGTTAAGTAGCAATTTTCTATTTCATCAACCATTATTTTCAAAGAAAGTAAATCATGTATATCCGATAATTTATGCCCTTCATTTAATCTTTTATATATACCATATATATTTTTAGTTCTTACTTTTATTTCATTAGGTATATTCCTATCTTTTAATAATGTTTCTATTTTATATAACATCTCTTTTAAACATGAATTACTAATTTCTTCAATTTTTATCTTTCTTTCTTCTATTTTCTTATACATGTCTGGTTTTAGATATTGTAAAGATAAATCCTCTAGTTCTGATTTTATTCTATATGCTCCTATATAATAAGCCAGTGGTACAAATATTTCCATAGTTTCAAGAGCATTTTCTTTTTGCTTAAATTCTGATTTAAACTCTAATGTTCTCATATTATGAAGCCTATCTGCAAGTTTTATTATAATTATTCTTACATCTTCTGTTATTCCTGTTATTATTTTTCTAGTATTAGCGTAGTTCTGATCCTGCTTTGTAGAAAAATTCATTTTGGATAATTTAGTTACCCCATCTACTAAATTAGCAATATTTTGGTTAAAATCATGAGCAATATCTTCTTTAGTAATATTAGTATCTTCTAAAGTATCATGTAAAAGCCCAGCACATACTGTATCTTTATCAGCATGCATGTCAGCTAAAATATAAGCAACATTTAATGGATGACTTATATATGGTTCACCACTTTGTCTCATTTGTCCTTTATGCAAAGTATCTGCATATTCATAAGCCTTTTTTACGATTTCTACCTCATCTGGATTATACTCTTTTAGTTTATTTAATAGATCTTGTAACATAATATTATTCATCAAAACACCTCCAATATAAAAAATAATCGGTGCTGAAAACACATAATGTTTACTAAGCACCGATATTATCATATTTATTATTTAGGACAGAATAGAAGCATGAATAAATAGTGTTAGTAAAGTATTGATTTCTAGCACTTATTCTTTTTACATGGTTAATAATCAATTCACCAATTAGTTTTATCATACTAAAATCCTCCTCAAATAAATTTAAACAATATTTTACTCAACTACAAAAAAATGTCAATACTTTTAGGAAATATTTTTTTATTAATATGCATATTTAAAATTTTATATTACAATAAAAAACCACAACTTATATTATGGTTCAAAATTCAATTTAGAAAAAATAAAAATCTTATAATTTAAAATCTTTATTTTTATCTTTTAAAGTACTATCAAAAAATTTTTCTAAATATGCTAACTCACCTGTCATAGCGCTAATAATCGATCCGTTCATCAGATTTTTTTTATCAAGTTCATCGACATCAGAAAAATCCAAATCATAATTAAGGTTATAATTTTCTCTAAGTAAAACGACTATTTGTCTTAAATATTCACGCATCAAACGACCATTACCTTCTCTAAATGGATGAATGATATTTAATTCAGCATAATAATATGCTAAAAAATGAATTATAGCATATTTGTCTTTTAATTTATGAATATCTTTTTTCATTGCGTTTAAAATGTTTGTCAAATTATCAATAATAAAATCAGGTCGACAAAAAGGTGTATTTCCCTTAGTTATGTTTTCTATTCTTATTTTTCCAGCAAAAGGATAAATATTTTCAAAGATTTCTTTATGTAACTGACAAATATAACTCACACTAAAAAGAATTTGTTCATTTGGAATTTCACGCATTTGAATTTTTGTTAACATTAAAGCGCTAACACGTCTTTCAATTATATCTAATATTTCTTGATCAGTAACATTATATTTATTTAATAATACTTCTGAATCTGGGTAACAATATTTTGATTGATAATTAACTAATATATCATCGTTTCTTTCCATTAGTCTTTTCCTTATCTTTCATAACTATATCATGCAATAATGATCCCACCGCATTTGGGCCTAAATCATCTTGATGTCGAATATAAACATTAGCGATTAATTTTTTCTCATGCTTTGAAATGTCATTACCTTCAATGTTAATATTACCAACTGCCTTTTCTACTTCTTGTGATATTTTTTCATCAGACATACAATCACCTAAAATCATTATATCAAATATTAAAAAACAAGACAAGTTACATAAAAGAAAATAAAAAACTCATCAATTAGATGAGCTTAAAAACCTCTATTTCTCAAGAATGATGGCACTTCTGTATTATCTTCATTATCTTCGTCAGTTGAACTTGAATTAGTATTAGCATATGTATGTAATGGTTGTTTTTCTTCTTCAAAACCAGTAGCAATAACTGTAACAATCAATTCATCGTTCAAATTTTCGTTGATGACTGCACCAAATATTGTATTGATATCTGTGTTAGCACTTTGGCGGATCACTTCAGCCGCTTCTTCAACCTCAAATAAAGTTAAATTAGAACCGCCTGTAACATTAATAATAGCATCAGTAGCTCCACTTATACCTGTTTCAAGTAAAGGGCTCGTTACTGCTTGTAAAGCTGCTTCTTTAGCACGATCTTCACCGACTCCCATACCAATACCAATTAAAGCATTACCTCTTTTTTCCATTACTGTTTTAACATCAGCAAAATCTAGGTTAATAGGACCAGCTACAGCAATCAAGTCACTAATTGATTGAACTCCTCTTCTTAAAACATTATCAACTTCTTTAAATGAATCTAATAAAGGAGTGGATTTATCTATTATTTCTCTTAAACGATCATTAGGGATTACAATCAAAGTATCAACATGTTTCTTTAATTCTTCCAAACCAGCAATAGCCTGTTGCATTCTTTTTCTACCCTCGAAACTAAATGGTTTTGTGACAATACCAACAGTTAAAGCGCCTAAATTTTGAGCTATATCAGCGATAATTGGTGCTGCACCAGTACCGGTACCTCCACCCATACCACAAGTGACAAATACCATATCGGCACCTTTTAATGCTTCTTCAATCTCATTTTTATTTTCTAGTGCCGCTTCCTTTCCAATTTGAGGGTTAGCACCAGCGCCTAACCCGTTGGTTAAATCTGTTCCAATTTGAATTTTAATTGGTGCTTTTGATTTATTTAATACTTGTAGGTCAGTATTAGCAACAATAAAATCAACTCCTTGAACACCAGACTCTATCATACGATTTACGGCGTTATTTCCCCCACCGCCAACTCCAATAACTTTAATATTAGCTAATTGATCCATTTCTAATCCAAACATGTATATCCTCCCTTATTCGCCAAAGAAATATCCAAATAATTTACCTAACATCGAATCGTTTGTATTCTTTCTAGGTGTCGATAAGACTTCCATTTCATCACTACTTATCATTGAATAATCTTTTCCTTTTAATTTAAGTTTATTTACAAAATAAATTATGTTACCAATAGCCGAAGAAAATTTATTATTTCTTAAACCAATCAGATTCACACTACCTATTATAGCACACTTTCCTAGTTTTTCTCTACAAATTTGACTAAAATTAGTCATATTTGTAATCCCACCAGTTAAATAAATAACTTCTGGCTTATGAGAAGTTAATCGATTTAATTCTTGAATAGCTAGTGACAAGATTTCATCCAACCGTGAAATAACAACCTCACTTAATTCATATTGATTTACCCTTATAACTTGTCCATCTTTATTTTGAACTTCTCTAAACTCATTCAAAGATGTACTACTACGGCTAGCAGAAGAAAATTTTTCTTTTAAATCACGCGCTGTTTCTAAATCTATTTTATACATATAAGCAATATCATTATCAACATTGCGACTTCCCATGTTAACAATACCATGTTTAACAATTATTCCTTTATTATATAAGGAAATTTCTGTTTTTTCAGCACCGATATTAATTACTGAACTAATACAATTATCAATTTTTTCATCCCTAAATGTATTTATATCACCTATACATCCTAAAGATATATCAATAACTTCAATTCCAACACTATTAAGCAAATTAACAACTGAATAAATATTTTTTTTGGGAGTTGTTGCCAGAATTGCTCGCGTTTTTAAAATACTACTCCTTTTATTCAGTGGATCTTTTGTAATCTCATTATCTAAAGCAAAATCAATTGGAATAATTGTAACCATTTCCTTTGTATAATCAATATGATTTTTCATAGCTACTTGAAAAACATTAACGACATCCATACTTGTGATCATTTTATCTTCATTAGTTATATTTATTTCACCTTTTATCATATTAAATTCAGCAAAATAGCTAGGAATAATGGCGATTACTTTCCTGATTTTGAATCCTAACATCAATTCTATCTCATTAAAACCGCTTTTAATACAATTTTTAACACTTGTAACATCATTTATTAAACCTTTTTTTACTCCTTTTGCCTTGACAGTAGAAGTCGCTAAAAGATTATATCGCCCACGATATAATTCACATACGACTATTTTAATGCTATCTGAACCAATATCAACACATGTATATATATGACGCATTTGTTCACCTACTATCTACCATCATTATACAATAATTTTTCTTAAAAGAAAAGATAAATTACTCAATTATTTCAAAATTATTACCATAATCTAGATACAATATACCTTTTTTATTCGGCAAATTTTCTAAAATTGATAGATATTTGTTCATTTTATCAAAGGTACTAATGTTAATATAAACATAATTACCATCGCTCATCGTTAGTAAAAAACGGCTATCATCTACTTCGTTAGGTGAAAACTCTATTTCTGATATCCGCTTTAAAACGGTTTCATCTAATTTTCCCATTTCGATAATAAATGAATCATAATAAGCATCGGTAATATAATTTAAAACTGTGGGGATAGGAAATCTAGTATCAATGGCTGTCCCATCTAATAAAATTGTTTTCTGATCATAATTATAATAAAATAAAGGGCGATTTTCTTCAATTTCAATATAAACATCAGTTAACCATTTTTTAGTAACTTTAACATCTTTAATAAAAATTTGTTGATTTAAACGTTTCTCAATTTCGAAACTAGGGTTCATAATACTAGATGGATAATCGCTAATTCCTGCCCATTCTATAATTTGTTGATCATTTATATAATGATTGTCGATGATATAAATGTTAGTAATTTTTAAATTAAATAGAGATGATACAAGAAAACAAATAATCAAAACGACAATTAAAAAAATTAAAATACGGTCATATCTAATTTTTCTTTTACCTTTTTTTATCTGTTTACCTTTCGTATTCATCCATTTCCCTCTAATCTACAAATTCTTGTTCAACTATTAAATCGATATTGTATTTTTCTTTTACTTTTTCTTTTATTTCACTAATTAAATTCTTAATATCACTTGCCGTGGCATTATTATTCTTATTAATAATAAAATTAGCATGTTTCTCGCTTACATAAGCGCCACCAATATGCTTTCCTTTATATCCCAATTCTTCGATTAAACGACCAGCAAAATCGTTACTAGGATTTCTAAAAACACTACCCGCTGATGGATATTCTAGTGGTTGTGTAATTATTCGTCTTTGTTTTCTTTCTTTGATAATTTCTAATATTGCATTCGGATCTCCTTTTCTTAAAGCTATTTTGACCTCTAAACAAATATAACCCGGATTCTTTTGCAAAAAGCTACTACGATAATGAAAATTCATATCTTTATTATAAAGTGTTTTAATTTTTAAATCAGGAGTTAAAACTTTAACTTCTCTTACGACATATCCCATATCAGATTTATAAGCTCCTGCATTCATATATACTGCACCACCAACGGTTCCAGGAATCCCAGAAGCAAATTCTAATCCAACTAATCCTAAACGAGCAACTTTTAAACTCAATTTAATCAAATTATAACCAGCACCAACATTAACAATGTTGTCACGTATTTCTAAGTTATTAAATTCATCTAACTTGATAATAACACCTTCATAATTATTATCACTAAATATCAAATTAGAACCATTACCTACAATTTTATATTTGATTTTTTCCTTATGTAAATAATCCAATAATTTTATTAATTTATCTATATTATCAGGAAAAATAATAGCTAGAGCTTTACCGCCAACTTTGTAAGTCGTATATTCACTCATTTTTGGACTCTTAATTATTTTCCCTATCTTTAATTTTTTTAATGATTCAATCATTGTTTACTTCCTATCTATTAATTTCTTAATATTATTATATATTATTGTCGCACTATCTGCAACCTGCAAATCATTTAATTTTTTCTTCATGCTGTCAAGCTTTGCTACATCACAAATTAAATTATCAACAGTTCTTACAATAATATCCCCTTTTAAATCTTTTTCTTCAATCATAACAGCCGCATCATTGTTAACTAAATCCAACGCATTTTTGTATTGATGGTTATTTGGAACGTAAGGGCTAGGAATAATAATACTAGGAACCTTTAAAGCAATTATCTCGCTTAATGTGCTAGCGCCAGCACGAGTAACCATCAAGTCGGTTTTCTTCATTATTCTAGTAATTTTATCAATATATGGTACTACTTTGACATTGTTAGGAAAACTAATCTGTTTAATACGGTCATAGTCACTTTTACCAGTAACATATAATATTTCATAATCTTTGTTATTAAATAAAGACATTGTTCTAATTAAAAAATCATTTACTTTACTAGCCCCCAAAGATCCCATTACAAACAAAACAAGAGGTTTATTATTGCTCAAATTAAAATCTTTTTTATCGCAAGGAACAACTCCGAGCGCATCTTCGCTACAAGGATTACCCGTTAAAATAACCTTATTTTTAGGAAAATAACGATTACTTGACTTAAAAGATATTCCGATTAAATCAGCATAATTGCTAAGGTAAGTGTTAGCTTTACCAGGCACAGAATTTTGTTCATGAATAAATGTTTTATAACCTAGTTTTTTAGCTGTTTTAATAACAGGGACAGTCACATAACCACCAACACCTATTACAATATCAGGATTAAATTCTTTAATAATTTTTTTACAAGTTTTATTAGCTTTAATTAAGCAACTGATAACTTTAAAGTTCTTCAATATTTTTTTTCGGTTGAAACCGTAAATTTCAATTTGTTTAAATGGTATTCCATACTTTGGAACAATATCTTTTTCCATACGATCGATAGTTCCAATATATAAAAACTCACTATTAGGTTCTTTTTCCTTTATTTTATTAATGATAGCTAAAGCTGGATAAATATGACCACCTGTCCCTCCAGCACTTATAATCACTCTCATAATTCACATCCTTATCACTGATTATATCATAATTATATGTTTTTTTAAATAATTAAATGTTACATAATGTTACATAATTCGTACTAAAAAATCAAAAACTAAGTTTTGATTTAACAGCCTAACCATGAAAGCAACAATTTAACATCAAGATGACTAAAATAAATAATTAAAACAGCTAAACTTAAAAATGGTCCATATGCTATCTCATGATTTTTCTTTGATTTTAAAATAAACAATGAAATTGGTAAAGCAATGAAAGCGGAAAGAAAAATTCCAACGACTGCCATTTCCCAACCAACCACCAATCCAAATATGAACATTAATTTGATATCGCCACCGCCAAGTGACTCTTTTTTAAAAATAAAGTCACCAAACAATTTTAAGCAAAACATGATAACAAAAGCAATAACACCTGATATTAAAGATTGATAAAGGCCTGTAAATCCTTGAATAAAATAAATTTCTAATACTAAAAATAACCCAAAAACAATTAAAACACTATCTTCAATTATCATGTAATAATAATCACTTAAAACAACAATAACTAACATTGAAACAAAAGTAAGAGCGATGATAAGTTCTTGGGAAAGACCAAATGATATATAACAAAGAACAAATAATAACCCACATATTATTTCTGATAATGGATAAAACCATGAGATTTTTTTCTTGCATTTAGTACATTTCCCTCTTTGTAAGATAAATGAAACAATCGGAATTAACTCATAAGGTTTTAACTTATGATTGCAATTTGGACAATGACTAGATGGATAAATAATTGACTGCCCTTTAGTCAAACGATAAGCAACAACATTATAGAAAGAACCTAATAAGGTCCCTAAGATAAACAAGCCTAAAATAATACTAAATTCCATAATATTCCCCCTACATAATTGAATTGTAAAATCCAAACATTGGAACAACGATCGATAAAACTATCCCACCAACGACAAATGTCAAAAACAAAATCATAAGTGGTTCGACAAAAGTTTTAATTCGCGTTACTGAATTGCGATGCAATTCTTGATAATAATTAGAAACTTTACTCATCATTTCAGCTAATTGTCCAGTTCTTTCTCCAGTAGTAATCATCTCATAAGCTGGAACGGGGAAAGCCCAATGATCCTTAAATGCCAAAGAAATTCTTTCACCTTTTGCTAAATTAGTGATCGTATCTAATATTAACATCCGATAAACTTCATTGTTTGTCATTTTGTTTAGTATTTCCATACTATCAGTTATAAAAACGTTATGCGATAATAAAGAAGCAAACGTTTTGGTAAACATCGTTACTTCATTATAAATAATAACATTACCAAATACTGGCATATGCATAACAAACCATTGAATAAATGTTTTAAATGCTTTAATATTTTTATATAAATAAATAAATATAACAACAAAAGCGACAATGCCAATAAGTAGATATAAATAATTATTTTTTAAAAAATTACTAGTATTCATTACAAAAACTGTAATACTAGGTATTTTTGCACCATCAATTCCTTCATATATTCCAACAAACTGTGGAACAACATAAATCATAATAAAAGCCGTAGCTAAAATAGATAAAACAAAAATAATCGTTGGATAAGTCATTGCCGTTATCATTTGACGTCTTGTTTTATCAGTTTCAGTAAAGTAATCAGCCATATTGTCTAAAACCTCTGGTAGCTCACCAGTCATTTCTGATGTTTTAACCATATTAATTAAAAGTCGCGGAAAAGCCTCTCCTTGTTTATCCATTGCAGTTGAAAAACTATCTCCCATTGTCAAATCATAAATCATCGTTCTAAAAATACGTGAATAAGTTTTACTTTTAAATTGATGCGATAATATTTTTAGCGATTCTACCAATGTAATACCAGCTTTGATATAAGTAGATAATTGCGTACAAAAGAATATTAAATCTTTTGTCTTTACCTTTGATCCATTAGTTTTATTAGGATTACCATATAACCTTTGAATCCATTTGTTTGTTTCGATACTATATACTTCATTGCCTTCACTTAGTAAAAATGAATGAACCTCAACTTTAGAATAAGCTGGAAAATAACCTCTAATAATCTTACCATCGGGATTTCTAGCAACGTATTTATACATGATTTTTTCTTCGCTTTTTTCAGCATCGGCACCTTCAAAATCAAGTAACAATGCTTGACGATTAATATCTTTTTTATTTTGGGCATTTTTGACAAAGCTGTTGTTCTTAAATAAAGATTTTATTTTGGAAGGAATCCTACCAATAGCTAGGAAAAAACCATTTAAATAATCAGAAAATTTCTTTTTCTCTAAAGTAATGTTTTCATTGATATATATATCAGCTTTAGTCTTTTCTCTTTCTTTCTTTAAGGCTTCTTTGCGTTCCTGTTTTTTCTTTTCTTGAACTTCTTTTTCTTTTGTTTTTAATTCTTCTAATCTTTTACGGTTTTCTTCTTTTATTTGCCTATTTCTTTCTTTAGCCACAGTTCTTTTTTGTTGTTGTAATTGTCGTTTGGCAGCTACTCTTTCTTTATTTTCATTTAATTTAATAAGAGCTCTAAATAATATAACAAAAGGAGCTACGACACCTATAAAGACGTATCGAATGAATCGATAAAAATATTTACAAACAACTAAAAAACCTAAGAATATATACCGGATAAAATTATAAACAAAGACAGATAAATAAATAAAACCAAAGATGACAAATTTAAAAAAATAGTAAAGTGAGGTGATAATAATATTAATAAAAATAAACAAAGTAAAGAAAAAACCAACATTAATATACTTGAAAATACTAATAATAAATAACAACAAAAAACGAACCATTCTATAAACACATATAAATGGTATCAGATAAATAGGTTTATTCAATGCTTATCACCACACATTCTTTGCCATCCCTTACTCTATATTGATTATATCATAATTTTGAAAAATGTAAAACTTTTTTAATAATTTCATATAATATTCTGAAAGGAGGATGCACATGAATTACTATCCTTATTACACGGGAATTCCTTATACTTCGTTTTCACCAATTGTTAAAACAGGCGGGTTAAAATCTCTACTAGGGGGTATAAAATGGAGTTCTATTTTAAG
>CALVKK010000029.1 GCA_944332645.1 uncultured Bacilli bacterium | reverse complement strand
AAAAACAAACCTAAGCAAAGAAAAATATTTAATATTATCCTAATTATTTTCTTAACTATAGCCCTATTATGTTGTGGATTAGTTATTGCTTTCTTTGCTTATATCGTATACGAAGCTCCAGAGTTTAATATCGAAGAATTAAATAAACGGGAAGCAAGTATACTTTACGACAGTGATGGAATTGAAAGAGCAAGAATTGGATCAGAATTAAGAGAAAATGTCACTTACGATGATTTACCAGAAGTTTTCATCGATGCCTTAATCGCAACTGAAGATTCAAGATTCTTTCAGCATAATGGATTCGATGCTCCACGTTTTGTAAAAGCTAGTGTTCAACAATTATTAGGTAACAAGAATGCCGGTGGTGCTTCTACTCTATCGATGCAAGTAGTAAAAAATACCTATACTGATGCTACTTTAGACTCAGGAATAAAAGGAATTATTCGTAAATTTACGGATATCTACTTAGCGGTATTTAAACTAGAAAAAGATTTCACTAAAGAAGAAATTATCGAATTCTATGTAAATAATCATGAATTAGGAAGTAACTCTTTCGGTGTAGAACAAGCATCCCAAACCTACTTTGGAAAAAGTGTCAGTGACTTAAATCTATCTGAAGCTTCCCTTCTAGTAGGAATATTCAATGCACCTACTGCTTATAGTCCAATCTACCATCCAGATAAAGCTTATGAACGTAGAAAAACCGTTTTATCGCTAATGGTGAGACATGGATATATTACTCAAGCAGAAGCGGATGCAGCTAACGCAATACCAGTCACTTCATTATTAAAGGAACAAGATAAACAAGGAGCAGCGTATGCAAGCTATATTGATACAGTAATCGAAGAATTACAAGAAGTACATGGGATTAACCCATACACAACACCAGTAGAAATTTACACCAATATGGATAGTGAAAAACAAAGAGCAATCGATGATATTTTCAATGGTGTTACTTATAAATGGAAAGATGACAAAGTACAAAGTGGTGTTGCCGTTATCGATGTCGATACAGGAAAAATTGTTGCTGTCGGTGGAGGACGTTTCAAATCAAGTCCACAAACAACCATGAATTATGCTACTCAAGCGGAAAAACAAATCGGATCAGCGGCTAAGCCAATATTCGATTATGGTCCAGCCATTGAATATAATAACTGGTCGACCTACATTCAACTTGAAGATGCCCCATACACTTATTCAGATGGAACATCAATCAACAACTCTGACCGTAAATATATGGGTTGGATCAGTCTTAGAACTGCTCTTGCAGAATCTAGAAATATTCCAGCACTAAAAGCATTCCAATCCGTAGATAATCAAAAAATTATTGAATTTGCTAGAAACTTAGGAATCGAACCAGATGTACAAAATGGTAAAATCTATGAAGCTCACTCACTTGGTGCTTTTGATGGTACTACACCAATGATGATGGCGGCTGCTTACGCCGCCTTCGCAAACGGTGGTACTTATTATCAACCATTAAGTGTTAACAAAGTTGTTTACCGTGATAATGGTGATGTTGTTAACTTCCAAAGTGAATCTCGTCGTGCAATGAGCGACTCTACTGCATTTATGATTACCGATGTGTTAGTCACTTCAGCAGAAACTGGGTTAAGTAGCGGTGCTAAAGTAAAAGGCGTCAATATGGCAGCCAAGACTGGTACATCAAGCTATACCGATGAAGAAAAAGAAAGATACGGTTTCCCAGCCGATGCTGTTAAAGATGCATGGGTAGTCGGATATGATCCAGAATATGCCATTTCCCTATGGTATGGTTATGAAGATGCTAAACAAGGATATAATACCAATATTCAAGCCGTAAATGGTAGAAGTAGTTTATTTAAAGCAATCGGAAATGCTGTCTTCAATAAGAATGGTCAAGACTTTAAAGTACCAGACAGTGTCGTTAGAGTACCAATCGAAATAGGAAGTAGTAATCCTGGTGCCCTAGCTAGTAGCAATACACCAGCTGATCAAATCACTTACGAATACTATAAAAAAGGAACTGAACCTACTGAAACTTCTTCTAAATACAATAGATTAGATACACCTACTGGATTAAAAGTTACTTACTCAGAAAGTAAACAACAGATTTCTATCACTTGGAACAAACAAACTACACCTACTGGAAACGATAGTTACGGTCCATTTGGTTATAACGTTTACTATGGAAATGTCCTTTTAGGATTTACCACGGAAAATAGTTATACTATCGATGCCAACACCAATATTTCAGGAACTTATCGAGTAGTTGCTACTTTCCAAAATTATAGTGCTAATCAAAGTGAAGCTGCCGTATATGAATTCAAGTACGAACCATCCGGTGGTGGAAACACAGGTGATAACGAAGGAGACAATAACGGAGAGGAGGAAGGATCAGATACTGTTGATGAAAGTAAAATTATTATTTCAATCAACGGAACCAATCCTCAAACAATAAGTGCTACTTCAATCTATACTGATGTCAGCAATCCAGTTACTATTCGTGAAAACGGTGACGTAATTTCTACTAGTCAATATACAGTAAAATCAACTTATAAAGACCCATCAGGAAAAGTAATTACAAGTATTAGTGGTAGTATAGAAAACCCATTAGCTAGTGGAACTTACACAATCACCTATACCATCACTTATAAAGGAAAAACATTAAAGAAAACCGCAACTAGACAAGTTATTGTTCCATAAATTAACCTCTGCATTAAGCAGAGGTTTTTAATTTCTAGAAAAAGAAAAAATGAGAAATCAACATAAATAAACATCCAGCGAAAAAAGAAAAATAAGTTAACTTCCTTTTACGATAAGATAACGATTCTGGCAACAACTCACAACCAGCAATATACATCATCAATCCACCAATAAAAGCATATAAAACACCCATCATCACATCACTAACCAAGTAAGAGAACAAAAGAAAGGCCAAAATTGCTCCTATCGGTTCAGAAATAGCGGAAATAAAAGTATATTTTAATGCCCTTTTACGACTACCAGTACTATAATAAATCGGAATAGAGATACTGATTCCCTCCGGAATATTATGTAGGGCGATCGCTATTGCCAAATGAATTCCTAGCTTAATATCTTGATTAGACGTAATATAAGTAATCATCCCTTCAGGAATATTATGTAATACAATAGCTAAACATGAAAAAAGCCCTACTCGATACAAATGATAATTTCCTTGATTAGAACTACTCATATCTAAAGTTGGTAAATAATGATTTAACCCTAATGAAAATAAGGCTCCTAGTCCAAAAAACAACAATAAAATTAATAAAGCTGGCAAAACATAATAAGAAGTGGTTAAAAAAGAAAAAGAAGTTGGCAATAAGTCCACAATCGAAATCATCATCATCACCCCACTCGCAAAGCCAAGAGAAGAGATTAATACTTGCTTAGAATATTGACGTTTAAAAATTAAAAAAGTACCCACCAAAGTCGAAAAACCAGCCATACAAGTAATCAAAAAAGGATTCATACACTATTCCCCCTATAAGATCATTACTAGTATATGAATCCTTTTTTCATTATAGATTATTTTTTATTTAACTTTTGTACATAACTACATGCTTCCCTCATCTTACACTGATCACATTCTGGCTTCATTGCCTTACAATGATATCTTCCAAATAAAACCATTTGATGATGGCGCCTAGCCCAATTCCTTTTCGCATATAGTTTCTGTAACTTTACCTCAACCTTTCGTACATCATCACTCTCTTTACAAAAGCCTAGTCGCTTACTTACCCGTTCAACATGCGTATCAACCGCAATAGCTGGATAATCGTAAAGATTAGATAGTACCACATTCGTTGTCTTTCTTCCAACACCAGGCATCTTCTGTAAAGAAACCGGATCATTAGGGACATGACCATTATACTCTTTTAACAATACTTCCGCAATTTTTTGAACAAATATTGCCTTTTTATGAAAAGTACCGATAGGTCTCAAGATTTCTGCTACTTCTTCTAAATCCGCAGTAGCTAGAGCTTCTAATGAAGGATAGCGTTCAAATAATACACGAGTAACCTGATTAACTCGTTTATCTGTCGTTTGCGCACTCAACACAACCGCAATCAACAACTCATAATCTTTACTGTACTCTAACTCACAACGAGGATTAGGAAAAAGTTCCTCTAAATATTCCTCAAATAATTTAACTCTGTTCGCTTTCTTCATCGTCAAACCAGTCATAATCAAACAACTCCAACTTCTTACTTTCCTTCTTTTCCTCTATAAAACGCGATTTAGCTTTCTCAACATCATCACTTGTCTTATATCCTTTTCTTGTCCAATCATATAAAATTTTATCCATATAGCGAAGATTAGTTACTCCATTAAATACGGTTTCCTTTAATGCTGCCGATACCAAATCTTCACTAACTCCACTCTCTAACCACGATTTAATAATTTCATACTCAATCGAAGTAAGAGGACGAGCAAACCCTTCTTCTATTTTCTCATAAATCGATTTAGTAACAACATGATCTTCTTCATTAATTTCATCAATCAAAAGCTTTGAAATCTTCTCATAAAAGCGTGTCAAAACAATATACTCTTCTCGAATTCCTTTTTCATTTTTAACAACATCGAGACTAACTAATCCCTTTTCACAAAGATCATCACTGAACGTCATCACATCTTCTAAAGATAAATTTAAATCCGCTCCTAATTTTTCAGGATTAAACACAATTCTCTCCCCTAAATTCATCAAATAAACCAAAAACATAAACTCCTCTAAAGATAGAGAAAACTTATCCCGCAATTGAAACAAGTAAAGAGGAACAACAAAATTTCCCTTTTTCAACAATTCTAATAATCGACTAGACTTCATTTCTTCCTCCTCCTTTTCGCATCTATTATATAATTAATTTTAGAAAAAGTACACAATCACTGTGTACTACGATAATTTTCAGCAATATAATCTAAAAGAACCTGATGATCATTGGGTAAATCCAGATCTATAATCTTATTTTCTAAATCATCAATAATTTCTCGAATATATTTACCCGGCTTACGATCTAAAACTTGCGCAATTTCTAAGCCATCAACAGCAATCTCACTACGACTTTTAATCGGTAAAGTACTATACTGGTAACTGACATCTTTTTTAGAAATTCCTTTGATCGTCGCAGCCAGACTATTTACATATAATCCATATTGATAAAGAACTCGATGATTTAAATTATTCAGCTTTAAAACCGTCTGAATATTCTTAATTAAAGACTTTTCATTATTCGTAAAGGGATAAAGACCAACTACATCTAATTGGGCCCAAACACCAACTAAATCATCAAGTAAAACGACATCTTTTAACTTAGGTAATTCTAATTCCTGATCCAAACCTAAATCAAGTAATAAATGGATACCATAATCCGCATACACACTAGAAAAGATCTTATCTAATTCTTCTTTTTTTCGCTCATAAGAGATATCTTTTAATAAATGTTTAGTTCTAAGTATAGCTAGCTTAACATCTTCACTCAACTGAAAATTCAGTACTGTCGCAATTCTTACTGCCCTTAAAATACGAAATGCATCTTCAGAAAACTTCAAGAAACTATCTCCTACTGTATGAATAATCTTTTCTTCTAAATCTTTTTTTCCATGATAAAGATCTAAAACGACACCATCTTTATCCATACACAACGTATTAATTAAAAAGTCTCGTCTTCTTAAATCTTCACGTAAATCATTGATATACTCAAATTCTAATGGCTTACGATGTTGATAGTAAGTATACTCTTTACGAAATGTAGTAATCTCAAAACGAATATTTTTTACATTGACTGTTACTGATCCATATTCTTCTCTCGGAAGACAAGCATCTTGAAAAATATCACGAATATCTTTCGGTCTCGCATCAGTACAGATATCTACATCAAGGGATTCTATTCCTAGTAAATAATCTCGTACAAAGCCACCAACAATATACGCTTTAAAGCCAGCTTCTTCGATCATATTCAATAACTTGAGCGCTGTTTCTAGCAATTGTATCACCCTAATCCCATTATACCAAATTATATAGTTAGAATCTAGTAATAACCATTTTTTAGCCAAGAAAAAACCAATTGGTAATTCACCAATCGGTTATATTATTTTATTTATTAAGAGCATCTTTTAAAGCAGAGCTTGCTTTAAATTTAACTGATTTACTAGCTGCAATTTTTAAAGTTTCACCTGTTTGAGGATTACGTCCTTCACGAGCAGCTCTTTCACCTACTGAGAAAGTTCCAAATCCAGCAACAGCTACTTTATCTCCAGCTACTAATGCATCAGAGAAAATCTCGAAAATAGCATCATGCACACGTGTTGCATCAGCTTTAGTTACACCTGTTTTCTCAACAACCTTTTCTACTAATTCTACTTTTTTCATTGTTAAAAACCTCCATCTATTTTTTTAAGCACTACACTATGCTTACATATATAAAATAGCATGTTTCCTCAACAAAAGCAATAAGATTGATAAAAAAAGACAAGAAAATTAAGGGTTTAATCTCCAATTTCTTGAATCAATGCTTCATAAAGTAAATCAACGACATAATTTGATTCTACTAAATGATATTTCTCGATCATTAAACGAATAACTTCATCACTAAATTCCATATTTAAATAAGGAAATATAGCTACTTTATCATTAGTAAGATCAGCCAAATAATTCTCAGTATAACCATTATTCATAATTAATAACGGTAAATCTTCACTCCAACTAGAAAAAAAATCTAATAACTCTTGTGTACTTTCTACATAATGAAAAGAATCAGGATCATAACTAATAATCGGAAGCAACTCCTGAATAGGTACTTTATCTTCCTCTAGTCGATAATCAAAACGATCTACTAATTGTAAACCTTCTAACTTCAACGCCGAAAGCTGAATAATCTCCCCATTTTCTTTTGTCGAAGCAGTAGGAATCAACTCTAGAATAATATAACGATCTTTTTTTAAATCTAACATAATACTTCACCGTTAATCACCATACCAGAAAAACAAGGAAAAGTCAAAACTTCTAATATTTTTTATCCTAGTTTATTATTATATCAGAAGTTAAATAAATAACTGAAAACTCCAATCCGTATCTGCTAAATAATATAACTTATTTGTAGCATATAAAATGATTATATCTATTTTTTATTATTAACTGATTCCTGTTTTATTCTATCTTTAATTGATGCAATATCATTATTTATATTATCTAATCCAATAATATTTCCACAGTCGCTAATTTCAATGTAATTTTTCCTACCACCAAAATTAACAAAAGCGACAATTTTTTTAATCTCCTTGTTAAAATACATTTTAATTCTGTATATTTCTCTTCTTTATACCCATTTTAACACCAAATTATAATACACTTTCGATGTAATTAGGTGATTTTAGACACTAAAACATATAAAGTTCGAATAAAATTTAACCTGGTATCCTACTTTAAGATTCTACAAACACTAAGTGCAAAATTCATAAGCAACAGTAACCACTGACCAATAAAAGTAACTATGAAATTTACAGAAGACGAATCTTGTTTTTATTTTTTATACAAAATTACAATTTATTTTTTAATAATACGCTTTAAAATATAGTACTCTCATCAATTTGAAAGACATTTCCATTTTCAACCTTTAAAATCTTATTAACATCCCTAATTGTTGTAGGCCTATGTGCAATAATTATAACAGTTGAATCGATTAATAAACTATCTATTGCCTTTTTTAATTGTACTTCACTTTCAATATCTATGCTTGATGTTGGTTCATCAAAAATATATATACTTGTTTCCTTGGCCATTGCGCGAGCGAACGCCAGTAATTGTCTTTCACCTTTTGAAAACATATTATCATTTACTTTTTCATATATCCCACTTTTAAAACTATTAATTTTTTCATAAAGTCCAACCTGTTTTAAAATATCAATTATCTTTGCATCTGATAGTTTATTACAATCATCTATTATTATATTTTTTTTAACAGTATCATCAAATATATAAGGATTTTGCTGTATAAATGACACATTTTTTCTTATACTTTCCAATGATATATCGCTCATGTTTTTTCCATCAAATAATATATTACCAGAATCTATTTTATAAAATCCTAAAATTAAATTTACAAGCGTTGTCTTTCCAGCACCGGTTTCTCCAACTAATGCCACCTTTTCCCCTTTATTTATCGAAAAATTAACATTCTTTAATATTGGTCTATTTTCCAAATAAGAAAAATTAACATTTTTAAACCTTATATTTCCATCTAATTTTTCTGCAGTTTCTCCCTCATATATATTTTCAAAATCTTCTCTTTTACTTAATAACTCATCTATTCTTTTCATAGATACAATACCTTGTTGTAAATTTTCGTAATGATATAACGTATGTGCCAATGGCTCAAAAAACTTATCTATGTAACTTACAACTACATATATTATTCCAATATCCACTCCAGCAACTTTTCCTTGCATACACAAGTATAAAATTACAGTAATAATAGAATATTTTGTCATAGATTCAGCTGGTTTTAGAAAACTTTGAATTTTAAAATAGTTTTTTGCAATATCTGTTTCTTCATAATTATAATTATCTAATTCAATTTCTCTTTCTTTTTGAATATTAAACAAATTTATTGTATTTATACCAGAAAAGGTTTCTCCAAAATAATTGTTCAGTTTCTCTGTATTCTCAATACTTTTTTTATTATAAAACTCCATCTTCTTTCCCAATTTATACATTATTACAACTAGCAGCAAAGTAAAAACAATCATTACTAATGCAAAATATAAATTGATAAAACACATAACAGCCAATACTACAAATAAAAATATACCAGAACTTATAAACATTGGTAATATCCTACCTATAAAATCACCTATATTATTTATATCCGCCGTCATTCTAGTGATCAAAGTAGAGATATGCATATTAGAAAAAGTATCCATATTAAAACTAATTACTTTTTGATATGCTTTTTTTCGAATTTCATAAGTTAATTCTTGAGTATTTTTTGCTAAACTAACTTCTTTTATATATTCAAATATTGCACAAATTATAGATAAAATCATATAAGTTATTACTATTATGATAATTTTATTTGAAATTTCACTAAACATGTTCGCATTTTCGGCTATAGATATGGCATTTTTTAATATATATGGTAATAACGTATTAATTAGTGATATTAATATTGTTAATAGTATTACAAACAAAAATTTATACTTATACCTCATTATTAATTTTTTAATATTAATCATCATACACTTCCTGTTCTAGATTCATTTCTTTTAATGTTTTATTCTCTAATTTATAAATCTTATCAGCATTTTTTAAATCTTCTATCATACTTGAAATAATAATTAATGTTGTTTTATTATCGTTTTTAGATAAATTTTGTATAACTTTTTTCCGTGTTTCGATATCAAGCCCTGTAAACCCATTATCAATCACTAATATGCTAGGATTTGTGATTAAATTACGAGATAAAATTAATCTTTGCTTTTGCCCTCCAGAAAGCTTAATACCGTTTTCGCCAATCAACGTTTCGCATTTATTTTCTAATTTTTCTACTGTATTGAACAACTCTGCTTGCTTTAACGTTTCTTCCAGTTGTTCATCAGTATATACTTTATACAAAACGATATTATGTTTTATTGTGTTGTCATATATATAATCATCCTGCATGACATAAGCAAATTTATTATAAAATGAGTGTCTTTCAATTTCATTAATGTCTACATCGTTATAAAAAATTTGATTATTTGGTATTTCATAAAATTTTGCAAGTATATTAGCAAGTGTTGTTTTTCCTTCCCCTGTTTTACCTAATATCCCAATAAAACTTCCGGCTTTAATATCTAAATTTATATTTTCTAATACATTTTCTTTTTGTCCTTTATATCTAAACGTCAAATCTTTTATATGTATATCTGCATTTTGAGGCATTTTTATCTTACCATTTATATTTGTATTTATATTATATAGAAACTCAATTCTTTTATTTATTGTTTTAATGGAATTAAACTTCTCCACTAAAAAACCTGCATATAAATAATCACTCATAACTTTTTGTATAATTGAATTAAATGCAATAAATGATCCTATTGTTATTTTTCCTTTAACCACTAAATACAAACCATAAATACATGCTATTGAAAACCCTAACCCCTTAAAAAAAGTTACTATTGCACTTATACTTGATGTTATCTTATAATATTGAATATTCTTTTCTTTTAAACTTTCGTTAATTTCATCAAATTGTTTTAAAGTCTCGTTTTCAGTAACATATGATTTTATTACACTAAATCCACAAAAACTATCATTAATTTTCTTTGAAAGTTTTGCTTCTTCTTCTTTTCGCTCATATATAAGTTTTTGAGCCCTAGCATTTTGCCTAAAAATAAAATATATAAACATTGGAAATGTTATAAATACAGCTAGTGTAAGAGAAAAATCAACGTATACCATTGCTATTAAAAATCCAACACATGTATATAAAATGACTCTGACTAATTCAATCGCACCATGACTCATAATTGACCACAAGAAAGAAATGTCATTGATTATATATGACACAAAACTACCTTTATCTGTTTTTTCAAAAAAATCTAATTGTGAATTTTCTAGTCTTCTAGTAATTTTATTTAGTACACCTTGTTTTACTTTTTTACCCGTTGTAAATACAATTCTCCTATAAATAAAATTTAAAATATATTGTAACAATAATATGGAAATCAATAAAATGATATTTTGTTTTAATTCTGAATTTATTTTTCCCTCATTTACTATAATTTGATCTAAAATTTTTCCAAATATTACTGGTTCTAACAAAGTCGTTATTATATTTATCAAATATATAAATACAAACATTATATAATTTATTTTATACTTTTTTAGTTGTTCTAAAATTAGTCCATGCATATTAATTCTCCATTTTTTATCATGTCATCTAAAAATCTTGCTACACCATCTTCATTATTAGTAAATTTAGTAACGCTTTTTGTTTTTAAATCACATTTTGCATTCTTCATCGCGATTCCATTTTTAACAACACTTAACATTTCGATATCATTATCCGCATCTCCAAAAGCCATTGTATCATTTAATTGTACATTAAGATATTTGCACATTTGAATTACACCCATCGCTTTTGAATATTCATTTGAAACTAATAACAATTGATAATCATGATAATCTTTTCTAAATAATGTTTTAATATTTTTATCATGTTTTATTTCATCATTAATTCTTTTTAAACTTTCATAATCCTTTGAAAAAAATAAAATTCTATTAACTTTCTCTTTGTCTAAATTTAATTTATTAAAATCAACTTTCTTTAAATTATCATTTATACCATAAAACTCTCCATTTACATACCAAGCATCTATTTCGTTTTGATATTGATTTAAACGATCATCCTTATACATGTTATTTTCTGTAATCAAATAAAAAGCAGTGTCAAATTGTTTTGATTTACTAACTAATTTTTCTACAATTTCTTTTTTCATATCACTTTGATAAATCACTTTATTTTCCTGTAAATCTTTAATCATTATTCCATCTGTGGAAATAATATATCTAACCAACATATGTTCATTGTTTATCCTATTTTTTACTATATATTCTATAGATTTATTACTTCTTCCAGATATCAAAATAATTTCTATCCCACTTCTGTATATTTTTAATAATATTTCTTTCGTTTTATTGGAAATCTCTTTTTTTGAATTTAACAATGTCCCGTCCATATCTAAAAATATCGCTTTATACATTTTTTACTCCTTGGTTATTAATATTTGTCAATTCAATTATACCATTTTCATTTATCATAATAAAGTTGTAACATATTTAAACTTATTCTCTGTCGATTTCTATATATTAAACACCAATTCTATTTATCATTATTCAACTTTTCTTAAAAAAATTATATTTTGTATGGAACAACTAATTCACATCTATTTCTCTAGACTTCATTTTTGTTTTTTAATATATAAATCTCCTTCTGTTTTCTATATTGGATTAACAAATCATTATATTATAGCAGAAGGAGATTTATATATTTTTTTGATGAATTTCACTCTTTACTATTCACAACAGCATAACTTGTCCTGTTCCTATCTCAGAACATAGTAAAAATCCACCTAACTCATTCTATGATTTAGGTGGAACCAACAAACAGGCAACACTTAACATCAAGAGGATTAAGTGTT
>CALVKK010000028.1 GCA_944332645.1 uncultured Bacilli bacterium | reverse complement strand
AAAGTATAAAATAGCATTTGAATTATTACTAGAAATAGGAAGAATACTCGGAGGGTTAATAAAATATTATGCCAAATAATATTCATGATTTGCTTGTTATTGGCCAATTTTTATATACCAGAAGTTAACGCTCAAACCTTAAGGGAAATGCGTGAGGAATTAGAAGAATTAAAACAGCAATATGAAGATAATCAATTTCAAATTGATTTAACAGAGGGAGAGATTGCCGAAACTGAGGCAAGAATAGCAGCTATTAGAACAAGAATTGTAGAAATTCAAGAGAATATGTATGAATTAAGAAATACGATCGAACAATTAAATCAAGATATATTAACTAAGGAGGAAGAAATTAAGGATATTTTGGTTTTCTTTCAAGTCGCAAATGGTGAAAATGCGTATTTACAATATGCTTTTGGTGCAAAGGATTTTACTGATTTTATCTATCGATTAGCTATTTCTGAGCAATTAGCTTCTTATAATGATGAACTAGTGGAGCAGTATAAACAAGATATCGAAGAAAGTAAAAGGAAAACGGAAGAATTAGAAAAAGAGGAGCAAGCTTTAGGAGAAGAACGTAAAGATCTAGAGATTGAGTTAGCTAAATTAGGTGATAAATTATCAGAATTAGATGGTGATTCTATTTCAATCGAAGAACAATTAAGAATGATGGAATCGGAAATTGAACTTTATGAGTCTTTAGGATGTAGTGAAGATCAAACTATTGAACAATGTAGTGCGCAAGTTTTACCACCTGATACAACTATGTGGAGACCAGTTCCTACTGGATACATTTCTGGCTATTCAGGTTGGCGGATTGATCCTTTAGATGGTGTAAGTAGAGATTTTCACCATGGATTAGATATATCTGATAGTGGAGCAAATTATCGTAATTATCCAATTTATTCGATTGCTAATGGAATTGTCGTCTATGTTGATAACTCAAAAACTTATCAATGTGGTGGAAGAAAAGTTTATATTCAACATTATATAAATGGTAAATTTTATACTAGTGGTTATTGGCATTTGCGTGAGGCAACAGTTGAAGTAGGTCAAGTAGTTACTAAAAATACACAAATTGGAATAATGGGTGGTTATAAAGGAACAGAATATTGGGATATTTGTACGACTGGTGCTCATTTACATTTAGAACTTTCTGATAAACCATTTAATAAAGAAAATGGTGGAACTGAAAGTATTAATGGGTTACGTGATGGTTTTCTTCGCCCAGAATTATATATAGATTTTCCTAGTAAAGGTATATATTGGAATGATCGAACTTAAAGGTAGAAATACCTTTTTTTATTTTAGATGTCGACTTAAATATTTTAATAAGATAAAATTATTCTTAGAATAAGGAGTGTTATGTTAATTATGAAAAAAGGTTTTACATTAATTGAATTATTAGCAGTAATAATTATATTAGCTATTATTGCTTTAATTGCAACACCGATAATTTTAAATGTTATTGATGATGTTAAGAAATCAGCTGGTTTATCGGAAGCAAATATGATTTATAATGGTATAAATAATTATTGTGCAACATCAAGTATGAAAAATGAATTAGATGGCAGTGTTGATATATGCGCAGATGGTGTGACCATAGAAGAAATTGCAAGTATGGTTAACTTGGGTAATGCTAGTGTATTTAAAGTAAGTTTTAGTAATGATAAAGTGACAGAATTAGAAGTAAATAGTAACGGACATACCTATACATTACAACCAGATGGTAGTTTTAGTATTGATGGAGAGATTATTGATCCAGTTGAACCAGAACCAGAGGAACCTCAAATAATAAATTTTAGTTTAGGGACATACAATTTAGATACATACAATTATCAAGCAGAAGAGGGAATGACATTTAGACAATGGATTGATAGTGAATATAATGTTGAACAGTGGGTAGAAAATAATGGCTCTGTTTGTAATTTCAATTTCTCTCGTTGTATTGATGGAGGTATTACACTTGATGACGTGATAGTCGCTGGCTATAGTTATTATATTTCAAAATTAGCATAATAAATGTATTATCAGTGATTTTTTAAATAGATTTACAAATTTAATTTTACATGTTCGCTCGGTTATCAATTTAAATTTTTATGAAATTTTTACATCTATCGGATGTACTGCTGAGTAATTATGAATTACAATAAAAAATGATCAGTATATAAAAATACTGATTTTTTAAATATATAGTTAGGAGTACAATATCTAATTAAAAGAATTAATAGACTAAAAACGTTATAAATGAGCTTATGAAATAAATTTGAACATTGATAAGCTGATATGTTAGAATTAGAAAGAATATCTCATCAAAGAATACATAATCATTTTTTTGTAACTTTGATTGACAGAAAGATTATATTTATATAATTATGAATACATATAAAATATCATTAAACACAAGGTTTAAATCAAAAATAAATTCATTAAATAATTGAGTCAGAAAATGTATAAACTATAAAACACTAAACGAGTTGATTGATGAATATATTATTTGATGTCGTTTTAAAAAATTTCAAACAAAAAAAGTATTTTAAAAATACTTTAATTTTTTTGTAAACTTTTCATTGTAGCATCATAAGAATCTTTGATAATATCATCGTAAATAACCATATTGTATTTTTCTCTTAAACCAGCCCAGTAAATAGATTCTGCATCAGTTGCACTCAATAGTTCAGAAACTAAACCATCTAAAACTTTATCTTTAACCGAATCCAAACTAGGTTTTTCTTTTTGACTGACTTTATATATGATGTGATAACCAAATTCTGTTTCAACTGGTTCTTTAGTAAATTCACCAACTTCGAGGTCATTAGCTGCCTCCCAAAATTCAATTACTAAACCACTTTCATTTGTAATGTTTTCTAATAAACCACCTAGTTCAGCAGTACCAATATCATCAGAATTTTCTTTAGCTAAACTTGTAAAATCTTCTTCTAAATTTTGACTGTTTTGAATTTGTGTAATTAACTCTTTGGCTTTTTCTAAAGCAGCTGTTTCAGCTTCTTCTACTTCTTCATCAGTCATATCATCATCGACATCAGGTTTAATTAAAATGTGTCTAACAGTTATTTCACCATAAATATTTTCGTCATAGTAAGTTTGAATTTCTTCATCAGTAATTACATCATTTCTAACATATTGCTCGACAGCAGCAGATTGCATATAAGAATCTTGTAAATATGCAAGAAAAGCATCACCACTAGTATAATTATAGTATCTTAAAAAATCATTCCATTGACTACCGTAAGAAGCATATAAAGCATCATAATGTGATTGTGCTTGTTCTTTAGCATCTTCTTTCATCTCATCAGATAATTCTTGTTCAGTGATATAATTATTTACTAAATTAATTAAAACTCCAGTACCACTAATTTCTTTCAACTCATCAAAAAATTCTTCTGCCGTAAACTGTTTACCATTAACCTCAACAATAACTTGTTTACCATCTTGTAATTGTGGTATTTTTTTACATCCAGTAATCAAAAGTGGTAGACATAAAAGTAGCATCAAATACTTTTTTTTCATTTTTCTAAATCCTCTCCTTTATAACATATATTTAATTATAACAAAATATTGTAAAAAAAACAATATTTTTCCATTATCTATCACAAAACTTTCAAAATACCATACAATAATGTGAAAAGACAAAAAGGAGGATGATTTATATGTGTTGTAACAATGGTATATCTGGAGCTGCTATCGTTTTAGTGCTTTTTATTCTTTTAATAATTATACTTGGAGCTTATATCTAAGATAAAGGAGTATTAGTATGAATTGTGAAACATGTAATACGACATGCAAATGTGAACACACAAGTAATAATTATTTAATTATAATTGTTCTATATATCTTACTTGCTATCATTTTAGGGGCATGTCTTTATTAAGAGGAATATTCCTCTTTTTATTATAACATTTATAAAACTTGTAAAAAATATAAAAAAACTCTTTACAAATTGTCATTGTAATAGTAAAATAATGGTATGTAGTGGTATTTAGTGGTTAAAAGTGGGTGATAATATGTTTATGGGTGAATATCATCATACGATTGATGATAAAGGGCGAATTATTATTCCGGCAAAAATAAGATATGAATTAGGCGAGCAATTTATTGTAACTAAAGGATTAGATGGGTGCCTATTTATTTATCCAAAAGAAGAGTGGCAAAATATTGCTAAAAAATATAAAGAATTACCTAACACTAAAGATGCTCGTAACTATCTTCGATTCTTTTTATCTGGTGCGACAGTATGCGAGTTTGATAAACAAGGACGGCTCAACATTAGTCAACCATTAATTAAATATGCTGACTTAAAAAAAGAATGCATCATAATTGGTGTTAATGAACGATTAGAAATTTGGAATAAAGAACGTTGGGAATTGTTCTTATCAACTAATGAAAGTTCTATTTCTGATATTGCAGATAGTTTATTTACTTCTAATATCAATATTTAAGGTGAAATTATGCATGTAAGTGTTCTATTAAAAGAAAGTATAGAAGGATTAAATTTAAAAGATGATAGTATAATTGTCGATTGTACATTAGGATATGCAGGTCACAGTAGTGAAATATTAAAAAAAATTAAGAACGGGTATTTATATGCATTTGATCAAGACAGTGTTGCTATTACTAAAGCTAGCGACAAACTAAAAAAAATCAATTCTAATTTTAAAATTATCAATAGTAATTTTGTTAATTTAGAAAAAGAATTAACTAAATTAAATATTGATCATGTCGATGGTATTTTATATGATTTAGGGGTTTCCAGTCCACAATTAGACGATAGTGAACGTGGTTTTAGTTTTCATCAAGATGCAAAATTAGATATGCGGATGAATCAAAATCAAACCTTGGATGCTTATTATATTGTAAACAATTATTCATTACAACAGCTAATAGCTATTTTTAAAAAATATGGAGAAGAGAAGTATGCTGTTAGTATCGCTAAAGGTATTATTAAAAATAGACCAATAACGACAACTTTAGAGTTGGTAGAAACAATTAAACAAAATGTCCCATTTAGTTATAAAAATGAAAAACATCCAGCAAGAAAGGTTTTTCAAGCGTTAAGAATTGAAGTTAACGATGAATTAAATGTTTTTGAAAAGAGTTTAAGGCAAGCTTTGGATCTGATTAACGTTGGTGGTAGAGTATGTGTAATTACTTTTCATTCTCTTGAAGATAGAATATGCAAAAATATATTTAAAGAAGTCAGCAAGGTTGATGAAAATTTAAAAAATTTACCAATCATTCCCAATGAATATCAACCAAGGTATAAAATAATTGCTAGTATTGTACCTAAAAAGGAAGAGTTAGAAAATAACAATCGTGCTCGAAGTGCAAAACTACGAATAATTGAAAGGATAAGATAAAATGGCAAAGAAAAGAAAAAATTTATCTAAAGGAGAAAAATTATTATATTTAAGCGGTGTCGTATGTTTTGCTCTTGCAATCATAATCAAGATTTTTTTTGGTGCTAGCATTGGTAACTACAAGATGAGTAATGAAAAAATTAGATATCAAATTTCTAATGAGAATAAAACTGTTGAAAGTTTAACAATGCAGGTAAATGAATTAACTTCATTCGATAATGTGCAAAAGGTTGTCAAAGAACTAGGATTAGCGTATAATAATGATAATATAGTTGTTATTGATGATTAGAGGTGATAATATGAAAACAAGAAATCTAAAATGGAAAACCCCAATGGTTGCTTTTGGAATATTTCTTGTTTTTATTTTTGTTTTATTTTTGCAATATGTCTATTTATCTTTATCACCTAGTGTTTATGGAATTAATATGGAAGAATTTGCTTCTAATCGTAATACTTATTCTTCAATTTTATATGCTAGAAGAGGCACTATCTATGATAATACTGGTAATGTTTTAGCTAACGATGTTTCAAGTTACACTGTGATTGCTTATTTAGATGAAAGTAGAACAGGTTCTTCTAGTACTTTACATCATGTAGTTGATAAAGAAATGACAGCTGAAGCTCTAGCGCCGTTGTTAAATATGGAAGTAGATACTTTGTTAGAGCTGTTAAATAGAGAAGTTTATCAGGTTGAACTGGGCCCAGGTGGAAGAGGTATAAGTGAAATTTTGAAAAAACAAATTGAAGATTTAAATTTACCAGGAATTGATTTTATCGAAAGTTATAAACGATATTATCCAAATGGTGATTTTGCTTCATATATTATCGGTTATGCGAAAAAACAGGAAACAGAGATTATAATTGATAATGTTACTAAAATTGAAGACATTATTGTTGGTGAATTAGGAATTGAAGTTGAGTATGAGGATCTTTTAAAAGGGGAAAATGGCTATGTTAGCTATCAACAAGATCGTTATGGGTATAAAATACCAGATACACCAGAAGTCAATTATCCTGCTACTAATGGTAGTGATATCTATTTGACAATAGATTCAAATATCCAAAGAATTTTAGAGGCTGCCATAGATGAGAATGTTGCTGAATATGATCCAGAATGGATAACTATTAGTGTGATGGATGCTAAAACGGGTGATATTTTAGGATCTACCGCAACACCTTCTTTCGATCCCAACAAATTAAATTTAACTAATTATGAAAATCCTTTGACTTCATTTTCTTATGAACCAGGTAGTGTGATGAAGATATTTACTTATATGTGTGCGATTGAAAAAGGGACATATGATGGTAATAAAACTTATTTATCGGGTAATATTGAAATTGAAGGAACTAAAATATATGATTGGAATACAGTTGGTTGGGGAGAAATTACTTTTGATCAAGGTTTTGTTTTATCGAGTAATGTTGCCACTTCTAATATTGTCAATCAATTTATTACCAAGGATGATTTAAAAGATTGTTTAGAAAGTTATGGTTTTGGCAGTGCAACTGGTATCAAATTACCACGTGAATTATCAGGTAGTTTAGTTTTTAATTATCCAGTTGAAGTTGCTGCAGCTTCTTATGGTCAAGGTATTACAACTACGCCAATTCAACATTTACAGGCCTTAAGTATTATTGCTAACAATGGGTATATGGTTAAGCCTAATATTGTCAGCAAAATTGTTGAAAATGGAGAAGTCATTTATGAAAGACAAATTGAAAAAAGTAGCCAAATTGTCAGCGATACAACGGTTACACAAATCAAACAATTAATGTATGATGCTATTCATGATGAAGAAAATGGAGCTGTGGGTTTAGATTATCGTGTCGAAGGATTAGATGTTATTGGAAAAACTGGAACTGCAGAAATATATGACGACCAAAACGGTGGTTATTTAACTGGTTGGTTAGATCATTTATACTCTTTTTCGGGAATGTTTCCTAAGGATGATCCGGAAATAATTATATTTGTATCGGTCAAAAGACCTAATAATGGATCTAATATTGGTCTAAAAAAGATGACCCAATCAGTTATGGAATCAATCGCTAAATATAAAGGGTTAATTGGAAGCAACAATGGTGATGATGAAATGATTAAATATGAACTTCAAAATTATATTAATTTAAATACTGAAGATGTAAAAAAAGATTTAGAAACTAAAGAATTAGATGTTGTTATATTAGGTAATGGTGATCGCATTATCAAGCAATATCCTAGTGCCAATACAACTGTTTTAAGTGGCGATAAAGTATTTTTATTAACTAATGATACTGAGATAGTAATGCCTGATTTAACAGGTTATTCAAGAATTGAGGCAATCACTTTGCTTGATATGTTGAATGTTACATACGAAATAGATGGTTATGGTTTTGTTACTGAACAAAGTATTGATCCTGGTAGCAAATTATCAGATATAATTAAATTAACTTTAAAGCAGAAATACAATATAACAAAAGAATCAAATTGATTCTTTTTTTTGTTTGTTTTTGTTGCATAAAAAATATTAAATATTCGCAATATTATCATAGAATAATATTAGGAGGAAAATTATGTTTGGACAATTTACAGAAGAAGCAAGAAAAATATTAATTGGGGCAAAATTGGAAATGACAGAATTGAAACATCCTTATGTTGGTAGTGAGCATTTATTATTATCTATTTTAAAAAGTAAAAATAATGTTTCTAAAAAATTAAAACAGTATGATTTAGATTATGATAAATTCAAAAATAAAATTATCGAAACGGTTGGTGTTGGTAGTAAAGAAAGTGAGTGGTTTTTATATACGCCATTACTTAAAAGGGTTATGGAAAACGCTATGTTAGATTGTAAAGAAGATAATAGCGAAGTAACAATAGAATCTTTATTTTCTAACCTTTTAGAAGAAGGTGAGGGTGTTGCAATTAGAATTTT
Organism: uncultured Bacilli bacterium; assembly: GCA_944332645.1. GTDB lineage: Bacteria > Bacillota_I > Bacilli_A > RF39 > UBA660 > Faecisoma. Next base: position 4,149 of record CALVKK010000028.1, on the reverse strand, counting down.
AATTAGTTTAAATATCGATTTAGATAGTTTATACAATGAGTTTAGTTATAAAATATTCAAAAAGAAAAAAAATAAAAAACTACTACTTGATGAATTAGGTATGGATCTAACTAGTAAGGCTAATGAATTAGATCCAGTCGTTGGTCGCGATAATGAAATTAAAAGAATTATAGAAGTATTATCGCGGCGCACTAAAAATAATCCATTATTAATTGGTGAAGCCGGGGTTGGGAAAACTGCTATCGTCGAAGAATTGAGCAAGATGATTGCTAATGGCGATGTACCTAATAATTTAAAAAACAAAAGGATTATCAATTTAGATATGGCGACTCTGGTTGCTGGAACTAAGTATCGTGGTGAATTTGAAGATCGTGTTAAAAAGGTTTTAAACGAAGTAGAGGAGAATGATGATATTATTTTATTTATTGATGAAATTCATACTTTAGTAGGAGCGGGAGGGGCTGAGGGAGCAATCGATGCTTCCAATATTTTTAAGCCAGCTTTAGCTCGTAATAAACTGCGATGTATTGGTGCTACAACAATTAATGAATATAAAAAATTCATTGAGGATGATAAAGCATTAGATAGGAGATTTCAGAAAATCAATATTGAAGTCCCCAGTCGTGATGTTGTTAAACAAATTTTAATGAAATTAAAACCAATATATGAAAACTATCATCATGTTATCATTAATGAATCAATTATAGACAAAATTATCGATTTAAGTGAAAGGTACGTTCGCGATCGTAATCAACCTGATAAATCCATCGATATACTTGATGAAGTATGTGCTAAAGCGAGTTTAAAAGAAAGTAGCGAATTAACTTTATATAATAAACTCAATAAAGACTTGCAAGCATTAATTAAAAGTAAAAATGATGCTGTTAGCAATAGTGATTTTAAAAAGGCTACTAGTTATAAAAAAAGTGAATTTGGTTTAATGGATAAGATAAACAGTTTAGAATTGTCTTTATGTAATAAGAAAAAAAATGAAGTTTCTTTAGATGAAATCGCTGAAGTCATCAGCTCCAAAACGAAAATACCAATTTATGAAATATTAAATGATAATGATAAAGTAATTACAAAAATGCAGGAAGAAATCGAAAATAAAATAATTGGTCAAGAAATAGCAGTTAAAGAAATTATCAACATTGCTAAAAAAATAAAACTAGGTTTTAAAGATGATAAGTGTTATTCTATTTTATTTGCTGGACCAAGTGGTGTAGGTAAAACTGAGTTAGCCAAAGTATTTGGCAAAACTTTGGCTGGAAAAAATGTTATTCGTTTAGATATGAGCGAATATAGCGAGGCACACAGCGTTAGTAAAATAGTTGGTGCACCACCAGGTTATGTTGGTTATAGCGATAATAAAACAGTTTTAGAAGAGATAAAAAACAAACCTTTTTCTGTTTTAATATTAGATGAAATTGAAAGAGCCAACACCAATATTATCAATTTATTATTTCAAATTTTAGATAATGGAAAAATAAAGGATTCCAAAGGCGTCGACGTTTATTTTGACAATGTTGTTTTAATCATGACTTCTAATGTAGGATTTGACGAGATAAATGTGGGATTTAATAAAAATATTAATTCTGCAACCAAATTAAAAGAGTATTTTAGTATTCCTTTTATTAATCGAATTGATAATATTATCAGTTTTAACAATCTAAAAGAAGAAGATATCAGAAAATTAGCTAAGAACAAAATAGATAAGTTAATTTTAAAATATAGTAAAAAAATAAAAGTCAAAATTGATGATAATATTCTTGAAGAGATAATAAGATTAAGTAATTATAAAGAATTTGGAGCTAGGAAAATTGATAAGATTATCAAAAATAAGTTGGAAAGTATAATTGTCGATAAAATTATCGCTAATAAAAAAAGTGTTAATATTAAAACTATTGAAGAAATAACAAGTAGATAATTGCTACTTGTTTTAAAATATATTAAAATATTATTAGGTGATTATATATGAAAGAATATTTTGAAAGATTAGTCAAACAAAAAATTTTCCCTGGGTGTAATTATGCAATTATTCATAAGGATAAGATTGAAATAAATAGTGTCGGTAATAAATCTTTGATTCCAAAAATAGAAAAAAATAATCTTGATACTTTATATGATTTGGCCTCACTAACCAAAGTATTAGTTACTAATGTTTTAATTAGTAAATTACTAGAAAAACATACTATTAAATTAAGTGATAAAGTAGTTAAATATTTGCCAAAATTTAAATATGATAATATCACTATTTTTCATCTTCTGACGCATTCTTCAGGATTGATTGCTGATGTCGATTGGGAAAAAGTCAATAATAAAGACCAATTAATTGATTTGCTTTATAAAAAAGATTTATATTATTCTACAGATGAAGATGTTATCTATTCTGATTTGAATTTTATTTTTCTAGGTTTTATAATAGAAAAAATATATAACAAAAAGTTGGATGTCATTGCCAGTGAGGAAATTTTTAACCCATTAAATATGAATAAAACTTCTTTTAACCCAAAAAATAAAGAATTATGTGCACCAACCGAAATTACTGAAAAAAGAGGTATAGTTAAAGGATTTGTCCATGATGAGAAAGCTTATCTAATGGGAGGAGTTTGTGGTTCGGCTGGTGTTTTTTCAAATGTTTTAGATTTGTTAAATTTTGTAAAAATGATAATGAATGATGGAATGATAGATGGAAAAAAATTTATTAGTAAAAAATATATTGATTTATGGTTTACGCCTTTTGTTGAAGGAAAACAAAATAATAAAAGGAGTTTAGGATGGTGTGTCGGAAAGGGGGAAGTAACTGGAACAAAATGTAGTGATAGTACGATATCACATACTGGTTTTACTGGGAATACTTTAATTATAGATAGAGAAAAAGGATTAGGTTTTATTCAACTTTCTAATCGTATTCATCCGACTAGAAAAAATAAGCAACTTATTAAAAAAAGAAAGTATATTGCCAATTATATTTATAATAATATTGATAAATTAGACGATAATATTAATCGTGTAATTTAAAAATACAAAAATGATCTGTATAATATTGACAGTGATTTTAAATTGTGCTAATATTTATATAGACACGTTTAGGTGTTTTTATTTTGAAGCAATGTCATATAATTAAAGAGGTGGACTATGAATAAAAAAGAAACTACTAAAATTGTTAAAAAGAAAAAGGAAAATAAAAAAACAGATTCTTTTTTAACTGGTGTAAAAAAAGAAATGAGTAAAGTTCGTTGGCCATTAAAACAAGAAATGACCAAATACTCAGTAGCAACTTTGTCGTTTATTATTTTCTTTGCTTTATTTTTTACTTTAGGTGACTTAATTGTCGCTGGGTTTAAGATGTTGGTGGGATAATGGAAAAAGAATGGTATGTTGTTAATACTTACTCAGGACATGAGAGTAAAGTAAAAGAAAAATTAGAAATGCGTGCTTCAAGTATGGGTTTAGAAGACTATATCTTCCGTGTTGTTGTGCCTGAACAAACAGAAATCGAATATAAAGATGGCGTCAAAAAAGAAAAAGTAAAAAAAATGTTTCCTGGATATATTTTAGTTGAAATGATTATGACTGATGAGGCATGGTTTGTCGTAAGAAATACTCCAGGTGTAACTGGATTTATAGGTAGTAGTGGTAAGGGGGCAAAACCTTTTCCTTTAACTCCAGCTGAAGTTGATAAAATATTAGGTTCAATGGGAATGAGTAGATTGGACATTGCAAATGAACTACAAATTGGTGATCAAGTTAAGGTCATAGAAGGACCATTTGCTAATATGATTGGAAAAATAACCAGCATCAATTTAGAAAAGCAACAGTTAGAGGTTGCTCTAGATTTATTTGGTCAAGAGACAAATGTTGAGTTAGAATTAACACAAATTTCAAAAATTTAAATGTTTACAAATTATTTAAAATATGTTATGATTAATTGGCTATATATTTTTATATAGAAGTGGGAGATTGATTTAGCGGATATCATTATTACCACAACGCGAAAAAGAAAGGAGAGTGTTTTTCGTGGCAAAACAAATAGCAAAAAAAGTTAAACTACAGATTCAAGCAGGTAAGGCAACTCCAGCACCACCAGTAGGTACAGTTTTAGGTCCGGCTGGTATTAACTTGCAAGAATTTTGTACTAAATATAAC
>CALVKK010000027.1 GCA_944332645.1 uncultured Bacilli bacterium | reverse complement strand
TATTGACGCAAGAATAAAATGGATACCTTTCTTTTGTTTTTTTATGCAATCTTTTTTTAATTGTTCTAAATTCATTTCCTAATCCTCTCTACACATTACTATTTAACGATTTATTCGTTGTGCTAATTATACCATTAAAACCAAAAATAATCTATACTATTGGAGAATGTTGAAATTATAATATTGAAAATATATTATTTTTAATATATAATATTTCTAGAAAGAGAACAAAGTTCGTAACTTGTATGTGATTCGCTCCATATTTGATTATAACATTATGAAAATAGTGTTATATATATAGACTTTTTCTTTCATTTTTATTAATGTTTTGTGTTTATTCATTAATTTTAAAAAGGTTGAAATAGTCTTAATCTATTAAGAGTTTTAATAACTCTTTTTTATTGTAATTTGCTAGTATAATTCAATACCTAAAGTGAATAATAATATTTAAATTAGCGAGACATGTTATACTATTTGTCTTTCTTTTTAAAAACAATGCAAAATTCCGTTTGAGACAATGTATATCTATCTAGATTATGAATCATTTTATTCCAGACAAAAGCAACAGTTTTGTATTCAAAGCCACAAGCTTTTTCTAATTCATAGAATTAGCAAACTGTGGTCCAGTCATCCACATAAATAATAAACAACTTTTATCATCTGCAATACTTTGAATATTTAATTCTTTTAATTTTTTTAATTTTAATGCTGAATATTGAACTGTTGCTGAAATCAAAAATATTTTTTTCAAAACCAAAGTTTTGTGATCTTGTAGTTGATTTATCATATTGTATCTATTGCTGAAAATGATATAAAGAATATGCTATGATTTTTTTTCATTTAAGTTACCTAAAACAATTATATATATTTTTTTAATAGTCAATAAATGTTTCATATATGCGGTTGTAATGTATACGACTTTTCAATATAATATTCATAAGGTCGATAATATAAATAATTTACTAATTAATTTAGATAACACAATTTATCAATCTTACACATTTAAAAAATATCTAGATTAATTTATGTAAATATTGGCATAGTGAAGCAAAAAGCCTCGTTTCTAAACATAGAAATGAGGCTTTTGAAATAAGATTATTAATCGTAATATAATTTTAATTTTTTGACATTTTCAGGGCGGCGTAATTTAAGTAAAGCGTCTTTTTCTTGCTTGGAAATATATTGCTGTGAACAACCTACACCATCAGCAATCTCTCCTTGTGTCTTACATTTATTCTCATCAAGTCCATATCTCATTATGATGATTTGTCTTTGTGTAGGCGTTAAGCTTTTTAAAACTTCTTTAATAATTTCTGATTTCATTTTTGACATGATAAGATTATATGTCTCATTATCATCACTACTAAGCAAATCACTAACTTGAATATGATTACCATCGTGACCTTGAATAATTAAATCTTCAAAGCTTAAAACATGTTTATGTTTATTATAATTTGTCAATTCCATTTCGATTTGACTTTCAATCATAACACAAGCATAATTATAAAAATTTTCTATTGAACAATTTTCGTAATCAAACTTATTTATTGCTTTAATTAATCCTTCAACTCCAGAAGAAAACAAATCATTATAATCCATGCCATTTTCTTCATGTTTTTGCACCATATCATTAACTAAATCAAAATTATGAACAGTTAAAGAAGTATATGCTTTTCTGTCTCCATTTTCTCTCCATCCAATTAATAATTCTTTTGTTTCATCTAAACTCAATATCTTAGACATTTTTTTTCACTCCTATTTTTAATATATTTATTTAATAACCAATCACTATTATTTTAACAACTATCTAAAGCTATATATTATAAACAATTACTTAATAATTAATTATTTCCTCATCTTTGTGATTATTTTCTGAATAGCTTCAGCAGTAGTATCAGCAATAGCTTCGACTGGTATATTGTCACTTAAAATTAATTGATTAATTACTTCAACTAATTTTTTTAAATTCTTTTTAATATGAAAGACTTCATGTCTAACCTTATTTTCTTTAATGTCCTTAAAATCGATAAAATAACGTCCTTCATCATTTTCTTGAAGACGACGACAAAAAAAGTTGACATCTTGTTCATCGTCAATGATAACCCCTATTTCATAAAAAACATTATATACTTTGATTACATAATAATTTTCATAATCATCGAAAGCATTAGGAAAAATATAATTTTTTCTAGCATACTTAGAAATTAATTTATAAAAATCACTCAAAAAACTTATATTTACAAATTCATCCAAACTAATTCCACAATAATAATTTATGTTAGGAATTTCTAAAATAATAATTTCTGGATGAACTTTAGTAAAATCATCCAACCAATTAATATAATCATCATTATTAATTAAATTGTTTGACATTTTTTTTCTTTCGTTTCCACGTTCTAAAATGTGTTCAAGATGATTTTTTACATCTTCCTTATTAACCACTCCAAACACTCCCTTGTATAAAATAGTATAACATAGTAACATCAATAATTCAACAAAAATCTAACTCTTCATAACTGGTATAAAACTTTTAGCAATTTTGTACTTGTCCCTATTTTGAACATATAAATAACCAATTAATGAAAAAACGACAGCTCCAATAAAATTAACTAATAAATCTTTCATTGTATCAATAATGCCTAAATCTAAATAACCACCATCAATAGTTATTTCTTTTATATTCCCATTTTCTTCATAATGAATCGTCGTATAATCAATATTATTAATAACAACTGGAATATTTTTACCTTCAGGATGAATATATACTGTCGATACAGTATTGACAATTCTATCTTTTTGCGTATCAAGATGAAACCAACGATCACTTGCAAATTCAAGAAACTCCCATCAAACACCAATCGTCATCGAGAAACAAAAAGCAACAAAAGCGACAAAAATTGGAGTCATTTTTGTGTGAAAATTTTCATTTCGATTCAAAATATCAATCATAGAAAATCCAATTGCTGCACATAAAAATCCATTAATTGTGTGTAATAGTGTATCCCAATGTTTAAATATACCATAAAAATTTTGTATTTCTCCTAAAATTTCAGCCGAAAAAATAAATACTAAAATAATTATTTCTAAAGGTGTCGGTAAATCTATTTTAAAATTTTTGTCAACAAATAGAGGTATTAAAAACAAAATTAACGTTAAAAGGCAAAAGAAAGCATTTTGCCAATTACCATGAATAAGTTGGATAATTAAAACGACGATAACAAAAAATCTTAAAAGTGAATAGACAAATAAAGTGGGCTTATCAATTCCTTCAGTCATTTTTTTTACATATTTATTCACAAAATCACTCCAAACTTAAACAAAATTACCAGCTAAAAATATTATAACATAAAAATATCTTTTTTCTTAAAATTAACGATAAAATTAATTTATAAAACATTAAAACCTAAATTTTCAATTTTTTCTTTTATAGTACTTAAATCAATATCTTTCTTTAAAACAATAATCGCTTTTTCTAAATCAACTTGATAGGTTTTTATTTCTTTAATAGAATTTAAAACATTCTTAACACGATTAATACATCCTTCACAATGCATTCCTTCAATATAAATAATTTTCTCAATATCTTTACTCATTTTGTCCTCCTCAATCTTAATGAATTAAATACAACAGTCAAACTACTTAAAGTCATAGCAAGACTTGCAATCATCGGATTCATAACAATATTAAATGGGCTTAATATACCAGCAGCAACTGGAATCATAACTAAATTATAAAAAAACGCCCAAAATAAGTTTTGTTTAATTATTCTAAAAGAACTCTTACTTATTTCTAACAGTTCGATGATATTATTTAAATCATTGTTCATCAAGACAACATCTGAAGAATCAACAGCTATATCTGTTCCATCACTAATACTTACACCGATAGTCGCATTCACTAAAGCAGGTGCGTCATTAATACCGTCGCCAATCATTAAAACTTTTTTATTATCTTCAATTAAAGATTTTATAAATGAAGCTTTTTGCTGAGGAAGTACATCAGCCACAATTTCATCTATTCCTAATTCGTAAGCAATTAATTGGGCTGTCTTTTTATTATCTCCTGTTAACATTATAACATTTATTTTTAAATTCTTTAGCGATTGAATTAAATCTTTAATATTGTTTCTAATAATATCCTTAACGCCAATTAAAGCGATTACTTTTTGATTAGAAATCACATATAAAATACTACATCCTTGATCAGTTAAAAATTCATAATCTAAACTATGAGTATCTTTGATTTTTAACTTTTGCAATAATTTCAGATTACCAACATAATAATCTTTACCTTTAATTTTACCATATATTCCCATTCCAACTATATTTTCAAAATCATCTACTTTTAATAGATTGTTTTTAGAAAAAGCAGTCGCAATCGGATGGGTTGAATTTGCTTCTAAACTACTAACAATTTTTAATAATTCCTTATCATTAATATCTGAATAATTAAAAACTTCATCGATTTTCAATATTCCATAGGTCAAAGTTCCAGTTTTATCAAATACAATAGTATCGATATGTCTAGCATTTTCTATTACTTCAGCTTTTTTTAAATACAACCCTTTTTTGGCACATTTTCCATTACTAATAACAACAACTAAAGGAACAGCCAAACCTAAAGCACAGGGGCAAGCAACAACTAAAACGGTAACAAAATAATTTAATGAATTAGTAAAACTAGTTCCAAATAATATATGTAGTAAAAAGGTTGTAAGGGCAATTATAAAAATTATAGGGACAAAAATGCCACTTACTTTATCAGCTATTCTTTGAATTTTTGTTTTACTATTAGTAGACTCAACAACCATTCTAACAATTTCTGAAATAGTTGAATTACGACCTATTTTTTTAGCTTGATAATTAATAATGCCATCATAGTTTATCGAACCGGCTATGACCGTACTATTTTTTTCTTTTAAAACAGGTTTACTTTCCCCAGTTATAAATGATTCATTAACGTGTGTCTTACCACTGACGACTATTCCATCAACAGCAATTTTATCCCCTGGATAGCAAATTAATATATCATCTACTTTAACTTCATCGATTGTTATTTTCTCTTCTGTTTTATTCTTCTTAATAACCGCATATTGCGGAGTAATTTGAACTAAAGATTTAATGGCATCTTTTGTCTTATCTTTACTAATTCCCTCAATAAATCTGCCTAGTTTAATAAAATAAATAACCATACAAGATGATTCAAAATATAAGTTGTGAATATATGACAAATCGTTATTAAATATTTTAAAAACACCATATAAACTATAAATAAGACTAGAAATGACACTAAAGGTAACTAAAGTATCCATATTAGGAATTTTATGAATTAAATTTTTAAAACCGTTTTTAATAATATCAAAGCCATAAATTAAAAAAATTAAACTAAATAAAATTAAGATTAACGAATATATTTTAGGATAACTATTTAAATTTGGTACACCAATCATATGAGCCATCGTAATATACATTAAAATGATTAATAACAACCCAAAAAAGATTAATATTTTTTTCTCTTTTTTAAATGTAGTATTATCGTCTAGACTTTTAAACTCGCCCAAACTTTTGAAACCAGCTTCTTTAATATAATTTTCAATACTTTTAGTCTTAAGATCTTCATAAGTGATCGTCGCAATGGCTAAAATTAAGTTGACATTAACATCAATTATTCCTTTTTGTCTTTTCAAGTATTTTTCTAAGCCACTTGAACAAGCACTACATGTCATGCCATCAATTTTCAAAACGATTTTCTTCATATTATCATCCCTTGCATATACTTTTATTTACTAATTATTAAAAATTATCGATTTTGATCACAAAAACAATTTCTTAAAAAATGCTATATATAACATTTAATGGTGATGATGAGAAGCACTATTTAATTTGACATGACATTCATTCTCATCACACTTCTCTTTTGATGTTTCAATTTCAATCGTCGTATGAACAATATTATGTTCTAGTAACTCTTCTCTAACCTTCATCTTGATAATATTAGGATTTTTACTATCAGTGACGATATGTAAAGTCGCATAACTATTAACGCCATCGATACTCCAAATATGGATATGATGAACATCTAATACACCATCAATATCTAACAAGTGTTTTTTTAAATGCTCAATATCAATACCTTTGGGCGTCTTTTCTAAAAATAAATCTAAAACTGCTTTTAAATTAGTCAAGGCATGAAATAAAATATAACATGCTATTAAAATACTCATAATAGAATCAATATAACTAATGTTAGTAAACTTAATTAAAATTGATCCGACAAAAACGACTATCCAGCCTAACACATCTTCTAACATGTGTAAATTTACTGATTTTTGATTTAAAGAATCGCCTTCCTTAGTCATGTAGGCAGCTAAAAAATTAAAGATAATTCCAAAAATAGATATAATAATCATTCCATCATAATTTAAAGTAACCGGATTAAATAAACGATTAACAGCACCAATTATAACTAGAATTGAACCAACTGTTAAAATCAATGTAGTTATTAAGGCTCCCAAAATTGAATAACGAATATATCCATAAGTATATTTATTATCTGGTTTATGCTTACTTTTCTTCTCTAAAAAATACGATATACCAATACTAATAGCATCAGCAAAATCGTGAATCGCATCAGATAATATTGAAATGCTTTTAGTAAATAATCCTCCAAAAAATTCAATTATCGAAAACGATATATTAAGTAAAAAAGCGATTAAAATATTCTTATCTGTCGTTCTTTTCATAATTCTCCTTTAAAATATCCATAATTAATCGAACTGTTTCATCTAGTAACATATCATAATTAATATTTGAATGCTTGTGATAAACAGTTTCATGGCATAAATCATCGATTAAGTTAATAATCAAATGAACTTTTTCTTTTAAATTTACAGCACTAAACCCGTTGTTTTTTAAGATGACAACTAATTTGTCAGTAATTTCAATTTCCTTATCGCTAAATATTTTTAAAACTTCTTTATCTAGACAACTCATCGACATTAATTCCTGATGAGCTTTTTTAGTCATCGTGTTTTGCTTGATTGACTTTTGGATTGTCTTTCTAATTATAATTTCAAGATTATCTTTGGTAATGCTTTGCTTTGCGATTGTATCAACTATAGGAAACATAATCCGGTCAGAATATAATTTTACCCCTTCGATAAAAATATCACGTTTATCCTTAAAATACTGATAAATTATTCCCGTTGATACCCCACAATATTTAGCGATATCAACACAACTAACATTGTGATATCCTTTATTACAAATCAGATCAAAACCATCCGCAATTATTTTATTTTTTTTAGCAATCGAATTTTTTTTGATTGGCTCTCTAACTTCACCCATACCGCACCTATTTTAAATAATAATGTTTAATTGGTTTTAAATTGTCATCTAACTCATAGCAAATCGGATTACCAGTTTCCAACTCTAAATTCATAATTTCCTCATCAGATAAATTGTCTAAATATTTAATTAATCCCCTTAAACTATTACCATGAGCGACAATAATGACTCTTTGACCATTTATAATATTATCTTTAATGTCACTATTCCAGTATTCAATAACGCGTTTGATCGTATCAATTAAATTTTCTGTCAAAGGTAAATCCTCTTGGGGAAGATCTTTATATTTAGGATCATTTCCTGGATAACGAGGATCATCGACTGTTAAAGCTGGTGGTCTTGTATCCGCACTTCTTCGCCATAGTTTTACTTGCTCTTCACCGTATTTTTTTCTCGTTTCATCTTTGTTAAGTCCTTGCAAAGCACCATAATGTCTTTCATTTAACTTATAACTATAATAAATAGGTATATGCAAATTCATTTCTTTTAAAATATAATCTAACGTATCATTAGCCCTTTTCAAAACTGACGTATAAGCAATATCAAAAGTAAATCCTTTGTTTTTTAACACTTTTCCTGCTTCGATAGCTTCTAAAACACCTTTTTCTGTAAGACCAACATCAGTCCATCCAGTGAATTTATTCTCTAAATTCCAAACACTTTCTCCATGTCTTACTAAGACTAATTTAATCATTTTATTTCTCCTCTCATTTTAAAAAACCTTTAATAATCGTTTCTTCGGCTTCTTTTTCTGTCAAACCTAATGACATCATTTTAATTAATTGCGCACCTGCTATTTTACCGATTGCTGCTTCGTGAATTAAATTAGCATCAACGTCATTAGCGTATATTTCGGGAATGGCCTTAACTGATGCTTTATCTTGAATAATCGCATCGCATTCAACATGGGCAAACGATTTAGTATTGCCAATTATATTAGAAGTAAATTCCTGATAAGAATTGTCTGTTGCCACTGATCTTGAAGTGACATGACAGCTAGCGTTTTTACCTTCTAAATTGACAATAAAGTCAGTTTTAGCATATTGATCTTTGTGCGTTTTTATTTTTTCATTAATTACTAAAGTTGTATCTTCATATAAAGTGGCTTTAGTTACGCGCAAAGTGCTGTCGACACCTTTAATTTGCGTCGAATCCATCGTCATACTAGATCCTTTACTCATTTCGATTTTAGTCACAGGATTTAGAATTTTCTTACCATTTCCTTTCCCACTACCATAATGTTTTTCAATATACTTAACTTTAGAATTTTCTTCTAAATAAAAGCGATGAATCCCGTCATGTCTTGAATCTTGATGTTTAGTATTGTGAATACCACAACCAGCAACGATAATAACATTGGAGTTTTTGCCAATATGAAAATCATTATAAACAACATCAGTTAAGCCACTTTTTGTAATAATAACTGGAATATCGATAATCCCAAACAATGTATTTTCTTTGACATAAATATCAATCCCACTACCATCTTCTTTGGAAACAATATCAATGTAAGGATTTGTTTTGCGACTAATACATTGGCCATTTTTTCTAATATTATAAGAATCAGATTTAGAAAAATCATTATCCAAGACATTATTTAATAAATCTTTGTCAGTCTTATTCACAAATATTCACTCCTTTGCAACAAGTTTCTTCGTGAAGAATAATATCGAGCATTATACTTTTATGGCCAATCTTCTTAATTTGACCAGCTTCTAACAAAATTATTTGATCGGCAATGTTGAGAATTCTTTCCTGATGAGATATAACCAAAGTAATTCCTTTCGATTGTTCTTGAATTTGTTTAAAAACTTCCGTTAAATTCTGAAAGCTCCATAAATCTATTCCGGCTTCTGGCTCATCGAAAATAGCTAATTTAGGATTTCTTGCCATTACTGTTGCAATTTCAATTCTTTTTAGTTCTCCCCCTGATAAAGATGTATTGATTTCACGATCTACATAATTTAACGCACATAAACCAACTTTCGATAAAATCGCACACGCTTCTTTTTTAGTTATCTCTTTATTGACAGCGACTTTAAGTAGTTCATAGACAGTTAATCCCTTAAAATTAACTGGTTGTTGAAAAGCAAAACCTATTCCTAACTTTGCTCTTTCATCGATCGTTTTTTCCGTTATATCGACTCCATCAAAAAGAATTTGACCGCTATCAGGTTTTTCGATTCCCATAATTATTTTAGCCAAAGTTGACTTCCCACTACCATTTGGTCCGGTTATAACATAAAATTTTTCATTTTCTAACTCTAAATTGATATGGTCTAATATTTGTTTATTATCCCTTTTAAATGAGACATCAATTAATTGTAACATAAAATTCCTCCTTAACCTAATGCGACATCTAATATCATCATCAAAACAAAACCAAGAGTTACGCCGATGACACTTAAATTCGAGTGTTCCCCACTGTGACTATCAGGTATCAATTCTTCGACGACAACATAAATCATCGCACCAGCGGCAAATGATAAAAAATACGGTAAGATTGGTGTGACAAAATTAGTTAATAAGATAGCTAAAATGGCCGCTATCGGTTCCACAATACCCGATAACATTCCATAAAGAAATGATTTATTTTTTGATAATCCTTCAGCTTTCAAAGGAAGTGATATGATCGCTCCTTCGGGAAAGTTCTGCAAAGCTATTCCAACACTTAACGCTAACGCTCCAGCTAAAGTGATAATATTATTACCAGCAATTAGTCCGGCAAATACAACTCCGACAGCCAAACCTTCAGGAATATTGTGTAAAGTTACCGCTAGCATTAGCATGGTCGTTTTCTTAAAATCAGATTTTGGACCTTCCTGAACATTACTATCTTTGTGTAAATGAGGAATAATATAATCTAAAACGAGAAGAAAAATAACACCTAATATAAAGCCAACACTAGCTGGTACCCAACCAATCTTACTACTTTGTTCAGCCAAATCAATTGATGGAATCAAAAGAGACCAAATACTAGCTGCTATCATAACGCCAGAAGCAAAACCTAACAAAAATTTTTCTAATCGATTATTTAATTTATCCTTTAATAAATATACACAAGCTGCTCCTAAAGTTGTACCGATAAAAGGGATTAATACACCAATTAAAATATTCATCTATCTCACCTCGATTTATTATATGAAATATTTTTCATATTAATTATACAATTATCATTTAATTTAGTCAACGATTTGATTTAAAAATATAGTTCTTATTTACAGCAATTCATAAATATGTGTTATCTAATGCCATAAGATCAAAAGGAAAAAGATATCAAAAAGAATAATTGCTAATAACACAAATTCAAATAAAATGTACTTAATTGTTTTACTCATTTTAAAATCAGAGTAAAAAATAAATTTGATCTTAGTGATTAATTTACTTGTAATCATTACAAATAATAAACAACCACCAATGTTTAGAATAATATCATCAATATCAAAAACACCAACTCCTAATAATAACTGCAACACTTCAACGATGAAAACAGCTACAAATAAAAATGTTAATTGATTTTTTAGCTTTTTATATTTTTCATCTTTTAATAAAAGTAAAAAAGATAATGGAACAAAAGCGGTTAAATTTCCTAATAAGTTATATAGTGTTAGACTGTTTAAATCATTATTTATAAATGAGCTAATTGTTTTAAAAGGAATTAAATTAATGCTTTCTTGCATCTTTTCTAAATTAAAAATGTCAACTGTTGAACGTTTTAAAAAGAACGTTAAATTAAACAGTAAAATAAAATATAAACCAATATAAAGGTTAATGTTTTTAATATAATTATCTTTTTTATTGACAATTATGCCTTGAATAAATATCAATATTGCTAAAACCACAAAAAAGATCAAAGATAACAGATAAGAAATCGTTCGATTTTTACTGAAAATTGCTATTAAAAAGATCGTCACAGATAAAAGCACTATTAAATAGCTAAAGATAATTATTCTAGATCTACCATTTTTTAATTCATTCTTTTTCATATTTTCCCCTATTATTTAGTTTTCTTTTTCACTATCTTCTGCTTTTTCACTTTCTTTAGAGTTAGGCATTAAAATTGTGCTTTCATATTTAGTCTTAAAAAGTTTATCGTAAAATATGGTTCTATTTTTTAAAATTAAAATAACATTGATTAAATAAAAGAAGCAAATAAATAAAAATACACCTAAATAAACAAAAATAGTTAAATAATTACTTAAATTTAAATGATTGACAATCGACATAGCAAAAACAAATAGTAAGATTGGTACTTGAAAGTAGTATAAATAAAGAAAAACTAATCTTAAAATATTTTTAATAAAATTAAAACGATCATAAGTTATTTTAACATTTAAAAATTTACTTCCGATTGTCTTTCCTTTCCAAATGGTTGGAATAATAACATAGTAAATAACTGCTGCAATAATAAATGGATAATTTTTAACAAAGATTCCAACTAAGATCACTAAAATTAAATAAAGAAAAATATCTAAGAAAAATAATGTTATTCTTCTTAATCCCGATACTTTAGTTCCTTTAATTAGCGACTCTTCGTCGATTTTATCACGACTTGGTAAAATCCCTTTAAATAATCCTAGTAGAAAATAGCCTAAAACACCACCTAAAGTATTTAAAATCAAATCATCAACATCAAATAAACGATATGCTCTTGGATAAATAAAATATAAACCACTAAGTTGTGTAAGTTCAAAAAATAAACTTAATAAAAAAGATAAGAAAAAGGTTTTCTTTAAACTACATTTAAAATGATAGCGTAAATACATGCCAAAAGGAACAGTTAAGACGATATTAAATAAAGCGACATAAACACTAGAAGATTTAAAGAAATTAATAAACGTATTAAAATCAGTAATTTCACCAGCACTTTTAATAATATCACCAACAAAAGCAAAAGGAATTAATTGCGTAGTTGGGCCAGTCATATTGGCTACCTCTTCAAAAGAAGGAAGCGGTAAAATAACTAAAAAATAAGCTGTTATTAAATAAAGAATAAATGAGTAAATTATTAAAACTCGAAAATAATGAATCGCCCCATATTTATGGTATTGATTTAAAATAAAAGGAATTGTAAATAGAAAAGCTAAAATAGGAAACGCAAAAACAGCTGTTTTAATTGCTACAATATAACTCATACATCAAAAACTAGTTTAAGGCTAGTTATCCTCCTTTCATAAAATTTTTTATTATACTTAAAATAAGATTAACTGTTAAAACAATTGTTAAATCTAATATCAAAGCTTTTTAATTCTAGGATAAAT
>CALVKK010000026.1 GCA_944332645.1 uncultured Bacilli bacterium | reverse complement strand
CAACTCTTTTAATATAATTTTTCTTTTTCAATACATTTAAATTATATTGTATTCCATATTTTGTTATTCCAATTTTACGAAAGAAGAAATTGGATCAGGTGTTGAACCGTTTTTTAGAGGAAAAACATAAGAAAAAAAGTGGAACGCCGACTATGGGGGGGATTATTTTTATTATTCCCACATTGATTTTAATGGCATTACTTTTATTATTTGGTAAAATCAATTTAAATTATAGCCTAATTATAGTTTTATTTACATTTATCAGTTATGGCTTAATTGGTTTTATAGATGATTATTTAATTATAAAAAAACACAATAATAATGGCTTGAGTGAAAGTACAAAATTTTTACTTCAATTATTTATTGCAATTATTTTCTTTTACTTATTTATGAAAGCAGGTAATGAGCCTTTGTTATGGATTCACATTCTTAATTTAAGACTAGATATTGGTTGGTTGTATGGGTTGTTTATTTTGTTTGTTTTAGTTGCTTCCAGCAATGCCGTCAATTTAACTGACGGTTTAGATGGCTTGGCTGGTGGACTGTCATTAATTGCTTTTTTAACTTTTGGTATAATTGCTTACAATACGGGATGGTTGGAAGGTTATGAAAGTGTATCTTTATTTTGTTTTTCTTTAATTGGAAGTATACTTGGATTTTTAGTGTTTAATGTCAATCCTGCTAAAATATTTATGGGTGATACAGGTTCTTTAGCATTAGGGGCAACTTTAGGAAGCATTGCGATAATTACAAGACATGAACTATTATTAGTTTTAATTGGAATTGTTTTTGTAGTAGAGACATTAACCTGTATTATTCAAAGAATATATTATAAGTTTACAAAAAAAAGGTTATTTTTAATGACACCAATTCATCATTCGTTTGAAAAAAGAGGATGGAATGAAGTTGACATAGTTAAATTATTTTGGATTATTGGATTAATAGCGTCTTTATTGGCATTGACTTTTGGTGTTATATTATAGCAACTGAAAAGTTGTTTTTTTAAGTATTTTATTATAAAATATCATTGGTGAGAATATGAGTTCTTGTGAAATGGAGTTTTTATTAAGCAAGTATGTTTTAATTATTGATGAAATAAGTGTAAAATATCAATATCCTGATAATATTAAACATTTGTTATATGTATTAGTGCCGGCTTTTGTTATTAAATATGGTTTGAAAAAAGAACATTTTATTTTAGATTGTATAAAAGAAATACCAATTATTATAACTGGTAAGGACGATTCTCGTTATCAAGCATTATATGTTAGTTATCCTTATAAGGATGAGAAAATAAAAACTAAAAAGGCGATTTATTTGAATCGGTATAATAATATTCCATTTTTACAGTTAATTGATAATCTAGTTCATGAATTAAATCATGCAGTTAATTCTTTTAAAAATGAAATTACCGTTAAAGATGATATTTTTTATTTAAGAACTGGTTTAGCAAGAACTATTTTTGATAAAGGGAATTTAGAAATAATTAAAAAGGAAAATTCTTACGTTTTAGAGGAAATAATCAATTCTAAACAAACCGAGTTGATTATTGATATTATTATAAAACTCAAGGATTTAACTGTTGAAGACGTACAAATTCAAAACACCTTGAAAGCTATTAGCAATAGTATCAACAACAAATATGTTTCTTCTTCTTATTTTTTAATGAAGTATTACTGTCAAGAATTGTTAAATAATAAGACATTTTTGTTAACACTAGAAAATTTAAGAATCGAAGGTAATGTCGACGATATTGAAGTCTGGTTTAATGGCATATATGGATGTGATTTAGGATATAAAACATTAGTCGATCTACTGTATAAAATGTTGGAATTACAAAATAAAAAAGGTTTTTTTGTCAAAAGAAAAAAGAAGGATATCGCAAGACAATTAATTAAAATTAGTAATCAATTTAATCAAAATTGCAATTTGCGATAGTATTTGACAAAATTTCTAAATTATATCTATTATGCATAAACTTATCATGAGGGATAAGTATGAGAAAAATCGATTGGACTTTATTAATAAGTGTTATAGTAATAAGTATTTTTGGAATTTTAATGATTTACTCCGCTTCTTACATATGGGCAGAATATAAATATGGTGACGCTTTAAAGTATGTTAAGAACCAAAGTTTATTTTTTATTGTTGGTTTAATATTAATGATAATAATTAGCAAAATCGATTATAAGATATATTTTAAAAAGTCTAATTTGATTTTATTAATTTGTATTGTACTATTGATTTTAGTTTTAATCCCTGGAATTGGAACGGTCAGAAATGGTAGTCGTAGCTGGTTTGGAATTGGGTCGTTCGGAATTCAACCAAGCGAATTTACTAAGTTAGGTCTTATTATTTATGTTTCTAAATATTTGGCTTGTAATGAAAAATCAACGAAAAAATTTAAAGGTATTTTACCAATTTTAGGTTTGTTAGGTTTTATTTTTGGTTTAATTATGTTACAACCAGATTTTGGGACAGGAACTATTATTGTCATGTCCATAATTGGGCTTTTATTTGTTGGCGGTGTTGACTTTAAATATTTTATCAGATTAGGGATTGTTGGTGTTGTTGGAATTGTTGGATTAATATTGGCAGCTCCTTATCGCTTAAGTCGTATCTTATCGTTTTTAAATCCGTGGAGTGATCCTTTAGGTAGTGGCTTTCAAATTATCCAAAGTTTATATGCGATTGGTCCAGGTGGTCTATTTGGTTATGGAATAGGGAATTCTAGGCAAAAACATTTCTTTTTACCCGAACCACAAACTGATTTTATTTTTTCAATTATTAGTGAAGAATTGGGTTTTTTAGGTTGTTTAGTTGTGGTGGTTTTATTTATAGCTATTTGTTATACAGGATTTAAAATATCGAAAAATTGTGATGATAAATTTGGTAAATATTTAGCGTTTGGTATCATCTTTCAGATAGCTTTTCAAGCATGCCTAAATTTAATGGTTGTTGTTGGTTTGATACCGGTAACAGGGTATGCAAGAAATTGGGAGAAAATAACAAAAGTCGTGGGAATCCTTATAAATAAAGGGAAAAACACGATTTTGTTTTGATAAAAAAACACACGAAAATATCAAAATTAAAGAAAAATCTTATTTTATGGGATTTTTTTACAAAAATATAACAACGATACATTGTTGGTAAACACAGGAAAGTTTATGAGAGTTGGAATTTGAGATAAATAAGTGCAAATTAAAATATATTTTAATTCATAAAAATTTATATATTTTTCCAAAAATTTCCATAAAAGTATTGACAAAAAATATAAAAAATAGTAAATTATTTTGTAATATTTTGAAAGGATTGTTGATTTTGATGAGTAAATTTATAAAAGCGAGCGAATTAAAATTTTTTTGTAACTTTTATGAATATTTATATATTAATATAAATTCTTTTTTGGCCCTTTCAAATAAAAGCATGACATAATTTTGTTATGCTTTTTGTTTAAGTTTTTAGTGTAGTTTTGGAGGAATTTTTATGGAAAATAGTATTTTACAAGATTTAATTGACAAACTTAATGAGTATAATTCAGAAGAAGTTGAAGTTATTAAAAAAGCTTATGAATATGCTAAAAAATTACATGATGGACAATATAGACAAAGTGGGGAACCATATATTAATCATCCTTTAAATGTTGCATATATTCTTGCAGATATGCACGCAGATAGAGATACAATATGTGCTGGACTTTTGCATGATGTGTTAGAAGATACTGAAATTACAAAAGAAGATATTGCTCATGATTTTAATCAAAATGTTGCCAATTTAGTAGATGGTGTAACTAAACTTTCAAAAATGAATTTTTCTTCTAAACAAGATCAAAATTTAGCGAATACTAGAAAGATTATTACTGGTATTACTGAAGATGTTAGAATAATAATTATTAAATTAGCAGATAGACTTCATAATATGAGAACTTTGCAATTTAAAAGTGAATTTAAACAAAAAGAAAATGCACTTGAAACTATGGAAATTTTTGTTCCTTTAGCTTACTATATTGGGGCGTATAGAATTAAATCTGAATTAGAAGATTTATCTTTACGATATTTAAAACCAGATATGTATAAAAAAATAGAAGAAAGAAAGTTAAAAATAGAGGAAGATAGTAATAGTTGTTTACAAGAAATGTTGTTAAAAATTCAAGTAATGTTAAATGATAAAAATATCCCTAATGAAATTAAAGTAAGGACAAAGAATATTTATGGTATATATAAAAGATTAAGTGAAGGGCAAAAATTAGCAGATATACATGATTTATTAGCATTAAAAATTATGGTTGATGAAGTGGCTAATTGTTATTATGCATTAGGTATGATTCATGAGGAATATCATCCAATAAATAACAAATTTAAAGATTATATATGTAATCCTAAAACTAATATGTATCGTTCATTACATACAACTGTTTTTGGCCCAGATGATAGATTAGTTCAAACGCAAATAAGAACTTTTGAAATGGATAAAGTGGCTTCATTTGGATTAACAGCATACTGGGATGTAGAAAAAGGAAACGCAAGAGATGTTATGCAAGAAGATTTAAAAAGTAAATTTCAATTTTTTAAATCTTTAACAGAGATTAATTCAATGTTTGGTGATAATCAACAATTTGTAAATCAAGTTAAATGTGAACTTTTTTCTGATAAAGTTTATGTATATACAACCAGTGGAGAAACAATTGAATTGCCTAAAGGAGCAACTCCTATAGATTTTGCTTATAAAATACATACTGATATTGGAAATACAATGGTTGGTGTATTTGTAAATGAGGAATATGTACCTATTGATTATGTCTTGAAAAATAAAGATAGAGTGAGAATTGTAACCGATGATTTATCTTATGGACCAAGAGAGGATTGGATAGAAAAGGCACAAACAAGTCATGCAAAAAGAAAGATAAAAGAGTTTAATAGTAAGTAATATTCATACAGTAAAAGGAGGAGATAATATGAATAATAAAAAAAATAAGGTAAAAATAGGAATAATATCACCTGCTAATTCTATAACTGGTGAGAAAAGCAAAAAAATGTTTAACGAAGGAGTAAAAAAATTAGAAGAAGTTGGATTTGACGTTATAGTAGGTAAAAATGTATTTTCTGATACATACAATGGATATTGTGGTTCAATAGAGGAAAAAATAAATGACTTATATGATATAGCTTCAAAAGCTAAGTATATAATATGTTCAACTGGTGGAATAAATTCAAATGTTTTACTAAGTAATATTGATTATAAAAAAATTGAAAATAATATCTTTATAGGTAATAGCAATCCAACCTTGTTATTTAATGCCTTTTATGAAGAAGCAAAAGTAACATCTTATATAGGGCCAAATGTAAAGTCATTAGGTAAAATGAATAATAGTTTTTCGTTAGATTGTTTGAAAGAAAAATTGATAGAAGATAACAAAACAATTAAAACAGAAAAAGAAATAATCATAATTAAAAAAGGTAATGCTAAAGGGATTGCAATAGGAGGTAATATACAATCATTAAGAAGAATTTTAGGTACAAAGTATTTCCCTAAATTAAAAGATTATATATTATATATTGAAGCTTCCCCTGATGAAACTAATATGACTGAATATGAAAGTATAATTTCTCAATTAGAACAAGCAAATATATTAAAATATGCAAAAGGTATAATTCTTGGGTATTATGATGATAATATAAAATTTTACAAACAAATATATAATAGATATAATGTGCCAATTGTTGTTTGTAATAATTTAGGTCATAATATAAACAATAATATGCTTCCGATAGGAAAAGAAATAATTATAAATAATGATAAAATTATGGAAGTATAGATTAATTTATTATTGTTAGTTTAATAATGTTTAAACTTTATTAAAGTGAGGTGAAATGTGATAATGAATATTTGTAGTAAGGAATTTGTAAACAAAAATAATATAAAAATAAGCTGTATAAATAAAGTAATAGAACTAAAGTTTAGTGATTCAATAATTTTTGATAGAGAAGAACTTATATTTTGGTTGGAGAGATTTGTACCAGGTGTAAGAATTTCAACAAGTAATAGTATTGATTATACAATATTGATTAATAAAAGTAATACCAATCATATTAAATATGATAACAGTAAGACTATAATATCTGGTGTTTTTAAATATGACCTTGAATCATCTATAGCTAAATATACCTCTCAACTATTTGCTAAGTTGCTAATTGACGATGGATATTTTTTAATACCTGGGGCATGTGTTGCTAAAAATAATACATCATTGATAATAGTTGGTGATTTTTGGCAGGGAAAAACCAGTGTAGCATTGTCTTTATTTGACAATTTTAATTATGATATAATATCCGATAATTATATTATTATAAAAAACGATAAAGTAATATGTGGAACAAAACATATATCAATACGAAAAGAAAATACAAAATTAGTAAACAAGATTAACAAAAAATATTTGTTATATAAGAATAATAGATTATTCTATGATAGTGAAAACTCTAAAAATCAGTATAATATTGGAAGTATTGTAACTTGCCATATAAATAATGGAGATAATAATATACACGTTGTGTCTAAAGAAGAAAGTCAGTGGTTTTTATATGGTAAATTTTCTAGATTATATAATGGAGAAGGTATATTATTTAATGGCAGTATTCCTAGCCCTATATTCAATAATCAAACTATATCGCAAAGTATATTAAATGAAGTTAATGACTTATTGGATAAAATTAGTTTGTATTATTTGTCAAGTTCTATGGATAATATTAGTAAATATATTAATAATAAAATACTTGTGAATAGTATAGAGTATAATTTTGCAATTAAATTAACGACCAATTGTCCAGGAAATTGCACTTGTTGTAAAAATAGACAAGATAATTTTAAAATTAAGGATACTGAAAAGAAAGCTTTTAATTTAGAAACTTTTAATAAAATATGCAAGTGTATTAAAAAGATTGGAGGTAGTTACATTTGTTTAAGTGGTGGAGAGCCAACTATTATATCTAATTTAACTGATTATATTAAATTAGCATCTAATCAAGGGCTTAATGTAAGATTAAATACTAATGGTTGGGGAATAACAGAAGAAAAATTTAATGAATGGATAAAGGCAGGGTTAGGACAAGTAGTTTTATCTATATATAGTTTAGATAGAACGATAACTGGGTTGGCTAGAGGTAATCCTTATATATATGATAGGGTAATAAAAGCTGCTGATATAATAAAAAAAGTTAAAGAAACAAATGATTTTGTATTCATAGTACAAAGTGTAATAGAAAAAGATAATTATTTAGAAATTGCAGAAATATTTAATTTTGCAATGGAACATGATGCTGATATGTATTGGCCATCATATTTAGAAGATGCTATTAATTTAGAAAATATACGGTTAACCGAGAAAAATATTAAAAAATTTAAAAGTGAAGTAATACCCAAAATGGAAATGTATATTAACAATTATGATAAATATAAAGGTATTAAAAACAAAATAATATTAGACATTCGTAAAATATATAACAAAGAATATAAAAATTATATATATCATGATTCTAATATTACTTGTCCGTGGTTAGGAAAACATTTTACATTTTATCCGAATGGTATTGTTGATCCTTGCCCTGGTCATGAATATTTTAAAAGCAAATATCAATGGCACATAGATTATGAAAATATTGAAGATTTTTTTACAAAAGATAATTTAGAAAAGAGTATGCTTGTTCAATATGAATATTGTAAGTATTGTCCACAAGGCGAACATAAATCAATATGTTTATCAGAATTATTAAAACATGAACATTCAAGAAAGGAAAATAAAAATGAATAAGTGTATTATAAAGATAGGATTAACTCCTTCAAATGCTCCATTTAGAATTTCTAATTTAAGAACTTTTATATATGCTTATGGTATACTTTTAGATCATTATAACAATGGAAATAATTGTAAATTGATATTTCAAATAGAAGATACCAATCCCAATAAGAGATTACATACAGATAATCAAATTATAGATTTTTATAGAAAAATTGGTATTCTTAATGATAATATCGATATCGAATATACTAAACAAAAAGATAATACTGATTTGTGTGAATACTATTATCATATATTATTAAATCAAGGATACATTATTGTAGCAGATAATGGAGTTAGCTATTTTAATATTAAAAAATACATAAATAAATTTGGTCAATATATTAATATTAGTGATTTAATTAAAAGTAATGTGGTATTTGATGCAAATAATTTAACAGAAAATAATATGTTTGCAATTAGAAGAAGTGATGGTAGTTATTTATATCATTTTGCTTCTTGCATAGATAATATTAGTTTGGGCTTAACTCATATTATTAGAGGCAATAATAAATTGACGTCATCTGCATTTCAAACAATGATATGTAGGAGTTTAAATATAAAGATACCTAAATTTATACACTTGCCATTATTACTTGAAAAAAATGAAGATCACAGAAGAAACGTATATGAGTTATTAAATGAAGGATATGACTTTCAACCACTTGCTAGTTATTTGATTAGCTCTGGTTATGGTGATTCTAATATGATTTACTATTCATATAATGATTTCGCTAAAAACTTAGATATGTCTAAATTTCATATTAAAGATGGGAATTTTGATCGAAATATTTTAAGGAAAAATAGTATTAGATATTTTAATAATGTCTCATATGATGATTATTGTAACAATATTGTTACTACAGCAATCTTAAGAAATGAAGAAGTGCCTCTGGATTTACTACCTATATTTTATGAAGATAAACTTAGTTATTCTCAAATAAAAAAACATTTAAGTTTATTAAATTCTAATGAATATGAAAGTATAAGTTGTGAGGAGAAACAAATTGTTGATAAAATAATACCTTTATTAGAAAATCATTTGAGTATACCAGAAATAATGAACAATTTAAATACTATTAGTAGTAAAAATATATATGAAATGATTCAATGGATTTTTACTGGTCACAAAGTAGGAACTTCTTGTAATGTTTTAATGAATATATATAATAGTAATTATAAAAGAAATGTTTTATTAAAGAAAGAAAGGAAAAAAAATGAAAAAAATACTAATGGGGGTATGTAATTTAGGAAATGGACATATTAACAGAGAAAAATTATTGATTAAATTATTTGATGATTTAGGATATAAAATTTGTATTGTTACAGCTAATATTAATGATTTTTGTGGAGAAGAATATAAAAACATGAAGATTATTTACTGTCCAGTTCCTTGGATTGCAACAAATAATAAAGGAATAAATTTTAAAGAATGTTTAAAAAAACATGATGGTCAAGACTATTATAAAACATTTTTGAATATGTCGATTGAAGTTGAAGAGTACTTTCGTGGCATTCCTAATATAGTTGTTACAGATTATGAACCTAATGTAGCTAAATATGCATATGCTAGAAATATAAAATTAATCAATTTAGAACAACAATCTAAATATTTATATTTAGATGATGTGAATATAAATGATATATCATTAGAAGAAGAAAAAAGTAGACTATTATATTTTTTTCCTAAAAGTGATCTTAAAATAATATCTTCTTTTTTTCCATTTGAAAATAAAATAAAAGATAACTATATATGTGTTCCTCCAATTATTGATAAGGAAAAATTATTAAAAAATGAAGGAAATTTTGTATTAGTTTATTGTTCGCCTTATGGGGACAAAGATTATTATTGGTTATTTGAAAAAATTATGGAAATGATTAGTAGAATTAAAAATTTGGATTTTATAGTTTATTCTAATTATTCTTTTGATAAATATAAAAATGATAATATTAGAATATTTAAATTTAACGATAATTTTAAGAAAGACTTATCTAAATGTAAATTTGTTATATCTACATCAGGTCACCAGTTAATATCTGAATGTATTTATTTAGATAAACCTATGTTGTTAACAAATTTTAATACATATGAACAAAATTATAATAAAAAGCAAGTGTTACATTATAATTTAGGGAAAGAAATAACAAATTTTAATGAAAAAGATATTTATTCATTTATAGAAGATTTAGATAAGTATAAAAATAATATTATTGAATATAAGAATAAATATTATGGTACTGATTGGAAGGATTCTATTGCTAATAAAATAAATGAGATGATTAATAATGATTAGTATTAGTAAAAATAATTTATCTTATAAATGTGATTGTCATGTAATAGAGAAAAATAATATTGTTGTTTTTAACGATATAAATATTGATAAAAATGCTTTTTATACTATCATTACATTAGATAAAAATAATAAAACAGTTACCTTTATTCAAGATGATTTAGGGGATATAAAGCAATATTATTATGCATCTATAAATGATGAAATACTTATCGATACAAGCATTAAGAATATTATAAATAAAATGGAAACAAGACAATTTAATGACCAATCATTATATTATTTTTTAAGTTGTGGTTTTATTCCTAATGAAAATACATTAGTTAAAAATATCAATAAAGTAGTTCCTGGTTATGTTAATATATATAATATTGATAATAATACTATCATACTTAACAATATAAAATTAGATAATTGTAATGAAAAGTTTTGTGAACATAAATATAAAAATATTTTATTAAACAATATGAATAAATATGTAAAGAAAGATATGAATGTTGGATTTGCAATTTCTAGTGGTTTTGATTCTAATTTATTAATATCTTTATATAATAGGAATGTTAAAAATAATAATTCATATTTTTGTATAGGTGGAAATAGTGGTGTTAATGAAATTCCTGAAGTTAAAAAAATATTAAAAAATTATAATTATAGTGATTTTAATTATGGCTTTGTAGATAAAAATACTTTTAACAATTATCATAAAATAGTTTACATGTATGAAGGATTATTTTATGAAAGAGGAATATTTTTACAATACCAATTATATGAGTTATTAAAATATAAAAATATAAATATAATATTGGGCGAAGGAGCAGATCAAGTTTTACATATTAATAGTGTATTAAATAATGATATTAAATGTAATATCAAAAAGAAGGGATATAGTTTATATAAAAATTGCCCAAAAGAAATTTTAAATTATTTAGTATTGAAAAAAAGCTCTTTATTATTATCTTATACAAAAAATAATATTATTTATCCATATTTATATAAAAATTTCAGAAATTATAATTATAGCTTTAATAATTTATATGGTTATGATAAAAACAAACATAAAAAATTAGTAAAAAATGAAGTTGAAATTAATATTTCAAAAATATTAAATAAAACGGGCGGAGCAACTGATCAAGAATCTTTATTTTCTAGTAGAGAAGAATTGAATGATATTAAAGATATAGCCTTAACTTCTCACTTTTCTAATATTGTTTGTGAACACAATACAACAGAATTATCATTAGATATAGATTATATATTAAAAATCATTTATTTATTAATTTTTGAGAAAATATTTATGATAGATAATAAGTATATAGATAATAGTGATTTATTAGAAAATGTAAATATTCAAGAATTTATTATTGATAGCTTAAGTATTAATAAATAAAAATTTAATTTGGTGATTGGAGTTGGTTATATGAAAATAGCAGTAGTTGGAGCTGGTTATGTTGGATTATCTTTAGCAACATTGCTAAGTCAAGAAAACGAGGTTATTGTATTAGATATAGATAATGATAAAATAAAAATGATTAATAATAGGATTTCACCAATAAAAGACAAATATATTGAAAACTATTTTAATAAAAATAAGCTCAATTTAAGCGCTACATTAAATTATATAGATGCATTTTCTGAAGCGGAGTTTATTATTATTAGCACTCCTACTAATTATGATGATAAAAAAAGATTTTTTGATACAAAATCGATAGAAGATATTGTATTGAAAGTAATAAGTATGAACATAAATCCAACAATTATAATTAAGTCAACTGTACCTATTGGTTTTACTGAAAGTATAAAAAGAAAGTATGATATAAATAATGTTATTTTTTCACCAGAATTTTTGCGGGAAGGACACGCTTTATATGACAATTTATATCCAACAAGAATAATTGTAGGCGAAAAAAGCAAAAAGGCAGAACAATTTGGAAATTTATTAAAAAAAATAACATTAAAAAAAGATGTTGTTATTAAATATATGAGTAATACAGAAGCTGAGGCGGTAAAATTATTCTCAAATACATATTTAGCATTAAGAATAGCTTTTTTTAATGAATTGGACACTTATTCAGAGGTATATGATTTAAATACAAGAGATATAATTGATGGTTTATGTCTTGATTCAAGAATTGGTAATTATTATAATAATCCTTCTTTTGGATATGGGGGATATTGCTTACCTAAAGATACAAAACAATTGCAAAATAACTTTAAAGGTATACCAGAAAATTTAATTAGTGCAGTAGTAGCTAGTAATATTACTCGAAAGAAACATATTGCTCAGATGATAGTTGATAAGCATCCTAAAGTTGTAGGTATTTATAAATTAGATATGAAATATGGTTCAGATAACTATAGAAGTAGTGCAGTTATAGATATAATAAAAATCATAAAACACAAAAGAATAAAAATTGTTATTTTTGATTCTAAAGTTAACAATGATACATTTCTTGATTGTGATATTATTAATAATATAAATGAATTTAAAAGAAAAGCTGATATCATAGTAGCAAATAGAATAGATAAAGAGTTACAGGATGTACAGGAAAAAGTTTATTCTAGAGATATTTTTAATAATAATTAGAAAAATTATTTATTAAATATAAATATTAATGTTATTAGTCTTTGGTTAAAATTTAAAAATATATTAAAATATTTTTGATTAATTTGTGATTTTTAATAATTTTTTTAATAAAATGTCAACTTAAAAGTTGTGCAACTATGATAGGTAATATATTTGTTTTTTATTTCTTTCTAATTGTGTAAATGTCAATTTTTTTGTATGTTTTCAGTAGAAAGTTTTATTAGGGGTGATAAAATTCAAAAGTAGTTTTTAACAAATGTTATTAATTACTTTTTGTATTCAAAATCATTATGAATTTATGACATATTTATATTTAATCAAGTTTTTGTCATCACATTTGGAAATAATCAATATATAGAAGATAATTCTAAGACAATCTTATTAGAGTTTGGATTTTTTAGAACAAGATTATGTAAATATTTATTTGAAAAATGCAGAAAGAATTGCTACTTTTTAAACGGAAAAATTTATTAAAGAATGATTAGTATTATATAATTTTGAACTATAAAATATTTATTAATATTAAAACAGTTTTTTGATGTTATTAGATAAAAAAAGAAAAAGATTTGCAAGAAAGTAAAAT